>JAOZOL010000494.1 GCA_029933295.1 Desulfobacterales bacterium
GTTCACGCGCTGGGACAAGTGGCCAATTTTAAAACCGCTTCAAAAATCCCGGCCGATGCTTTTTTTGCCGGATTAAACAGCCTGCTGCCGGATGATATTGTCATTACCGCCTGCGAAACTGTTGAGGATGACTTTCATTCCCGGTTTTCAGCAAAAATCAAAACATATCAATACCGGATATTTAACCACCGAGTTCCGATCGCTGTTGGCCGCCAATACGCATGGCATATCAGGAAAAAACTGGATGTAACCGCCATGCAGCAAGCAGTTGCCCATATCATCGGTACCCATGATTTCAAGTCCTTTGAAGGTACCGGGAGTCCCCGGGCCCATACCATCCGAACGGTTATCACCGCAGAAGTTGCTGAAAAAAATAACGGGTATCTTATTTTTGAAATCACGGCCAATGGATTTTTGCGGTACATGGTGAGAAATCTGATGGGAACGTTAGTGAATGTGGGGTTGGCAAAAACATCCCCGGAAGAATTCAAACATATTCTTGAAGCTAAAAACCGGGATTTGGCTGGTGCCACAGCCCCGCCCCAAGGATTATTTCTGGTACAAGTCAGTTATGAGTGATAACAAAGACGGGTATGCATATTTCACTTAATGAGAAAAAAAGTTGGTACATTAAAAATGATAATCGCCTGCCACGAATGTGATTTGTTAAATACGGTGCCATCCATTCCCGAAGGGAGTACTGCCAGGTGTGTACGATGCGGGGCGGTTTTATATTCCCGAAAAAAGGACAGCATTGACCGGACAATGGCGTTTACCATAGCCGGCCTGGTGTTGTTTGCCCTTTCCAATGCATATCCGATTTTAGGGATGAAAAGTGAAGGGATACTGCTTGAGACGACGCTCATGCAGGGCGTAACGGAATTGCACGCCCAGGGTATGTGGGGGCTTGCTGCGCTTGTATTTGCTACTTGCATTCTTGTGCCGTTAATTCAACTTTTAGGGTTGCTGTATATCATTTTGCCGATTCGTATGAACCGCCTTGCCTGGCAGGCCCCTTTTTTCTTTCGTTATTTGCGCAAACTCCAGCCATGGGGGATGATGGAAGTGTTTATGCTGGGGATTCTGGTATCCATTGTAAAGCTGGCCAAGATGGCGGTGATCATTCCGGGCTTGTCTCTGTATGCGTTTGCTGCGCTGATTTTTGTCCTGGCCGGTGCAATTTCTTCCCTTGACCCGCATTTGATTTGGGACAGGATGGGAGACGACCATGAATGAGATGGCAAAGACAGCAATGGATTCTTCTTTGGTGAGCTGCCACAGCTGTCATCTTCTATGTAAAGCACCGGTTTATCTGGGCAAATCCGGTGCTGCCTGTCCCCGGTGCGGTGAGGCGCTTCACACCCGAAAACCGGAAAGTATCGCCAGAACCTGGGCGCTGCTGCTGGCAGCCTATATTTTTTATATCCCTGCCAATGTTTTGCCCATTATGAAAGTGACCTCTTTAGGACATGTGCAGGCGGACACGATTCTTTCCGGCGTTATTTATTTTATTGAAACCGGCATGTGGCCGATTGCCCTGGTAATTTTTATTGCCAGTGTATTTGTTCCTTTATTAAAACTGTTAATACTGACGTATCTGTTAATATCAGTTCATAAAAAATCACAATGGCGGCCAAAGGACCGGACCCGTTTGTATCGGCTCACCGAAGTCATCGGTCGATGGTCCATGGTGGACATTTATGTGGTAACACTCATGGTGGCGATCGTTAAACTCGGGGCCATTGCCACCATCGAAGCCGGGCCGGCAGCGGTGCATTTTGCGTGTGTGGTTGTTATCACAATGTTTGCAGCGATGAGTTTTGATCCACGGCTGATTTGGGATAATATTGATACCTGAATTTTGCA
>JAOZOL010000010.1:0-19358 GCA_029933295.1 Desulfobacterales bacterium
GGTTTTTCCATGGGAATCAGGTGGCCGGTATCTTTTAACATACGATATTTTCCATTGGGAAAAGTTTCAGCCACTTTTTTATAATCTATAAACTCTCTGTTCACACTATTCTCACCTTCTACAACAAATACCGGACATTTTACCGCAGGAATAATCGGCCAGGGATCATAACCCATGCTGCCCATAAACAGCGACGCTTCTTTTCTGGGATGACAGGCAAGCTCAAGGCCGCCGTTGTCAGACGGGATCATCCCGAATTGAACATACAATTCCAGCATTTCTTCATCCCATGCATGAAAAAGGGGTTTTGTTGCCAGATATGATTTAACGTCTGCAATATCCTGCCAGTAATTTTTACGTTTGATGGCTTTGCCGGCCAGGGGATGCTGCTCAACCGTCATTTGAATCTTATAAAATTCCCGTGGTAAAAAAATGGGCTCAATTAATAATAATTTTTCGACCGGCAATCCGAATTTTCCGGCAGCAATTGCTATAATTGCGCCGCCCATTGAATGGCCGACCATAAATGGAGACCTGATTTCCAGACGTTTACAGAATTCGGTCAAATCATGGGCAAGGATAAGCCAGTCCAGTCCGCCGTTTTCAGGGTCGGCATCTCGGTGATCGCAGAAATACGGTGAAATAATATTAAATGAATCAGTCAGCTTTCGCGCAATGGGATGCCACAACCACGGTAAAAAACCGGTGGCATGCATGAAAATAAGGGTGGGGCCATTGCCTTCATATGATAAATATTGAAGGGATGTATCTCCGATATTCACTGACTTTAAAACCGGTTCATTCCCTATCATCTCTAATCCTCAATAATACCCTAAAACAATAGTTTTTCAGGTGGTCTTCTTTCCGGAACATACTTTTTTTCTACCCTGCCGGAGTTCCATTCATCGGAAACATACAGACTGCAATAACAGCTTCCGAATTCTTCAACATCAGCAGTTCTGTAAACACATGGGCAAATAATATCCTTATCATGATCTCGATCACCGGAAGAAAGCCGGCAGGGACAAGACATGTATCCATAACGATCTTTGTTGGCGATAAGGCCTTCCAGCAGTTCCAACACAAGGGCTTTATCCTTATTAAAAAAATACCCTTTTGGTTCCTGATTTTTTTTTAATTGTTCATAAAGTTGTTCAACATTCATGACAGGCCCAGCGCCTCCTTTATTTCATTTTCCTTATACCCGATAATCACTTTTTCACCGATCTGAATCGTTGGGAATGAGCATTTCGGGTTGATTTTTTTCACATCTTCTAAAATAGCTTTGCGTTTCTCACCTTCAAGCAAGTCGACATCAACAAATTCGTAAACAATTTCGCACTCACTTAAAAAACGTTTGGTGGCTTTGCAATGCCCACAGGTGCTTAATGTATAAATCATAACCGTTGAATCAGAATCTACCATTGCAGGACTCCTTTGTTACATTATATTTAATACCTGAATTTATGATTATAACTTAAACTGCATATAACTTACAAATAAAAATTGCGGAGCGAAGCGACATCATTATTCAATGTTCAACGTTGGATGTTGGACGTTCGATGTTCAGTCAGTGCAGATTTAATGGCCTCTGCCACTTTCCGGTTAATTCCGGAAACTTCGGTCAGTTCTTCAATGGATGCATCACGGATCTTTTTAAAACTTTTAAATTGCTTCAACAGCGCTGCTTTGCGCTTTTTGCCGATTCCGGAGATGTCATCAAGGCAAGAGTGTAAAGCGGTTTTACTTCTTGTCCGGCGGTGAAACGCAATGGCATATCGGTGTGCTTCATCCCGAATGCGCTGCAAAAAAAACAATGTTTCAATTTCTTTACCAAAGTTAACCGGATTTGCCCTGCCGGGTTTATACACTTTGTCCTGGGTTTCATTGCGGGTTACGTCTTTTTTTGCAATTCCGATCACATCAAATCTGTTTTTCAGTCCAAGATTATCCAGAACAGACATGGCAATATTCAATTGCCCCTTCCCGCCATCCACCATAAGGACATCAGGAAAATCTATATTTTTAGTATTTTTTTTAAACCGTCTTTCCAGAACTTCCCGCATACAGGCATAATCATCCTGAATATCAACATTTTTTATGGTATATCGGCGATAAGACGATTTTTTCGGTTTTCCGTTAACAAACACAACCATACCGGCAACCAGATTTTTCCCGGACAATCCTGAATTATCAAAACACTCAATTCGTTCGGGAAAACTGTTCAACCGGAGTCGCTTCTCTACCCTCAAAAGAATGGCTTTACCGGCTGAGGCTTCTTCAATAATACTTTTCAGGCGGGTTTGTGCATTTTCATTCGCCATTTTTATAAGCCGTACTTTATCGCCCCGTATTGGATACAGAATTTTAACGGTTGCCTGTTTTTTGATTGAAAACCATTCTCCAAATATGTCGGCATCCTTAAACCCAAACGGAATAATAATCTCTTTGGGAATATAATCAGATCCCACATAATATTGCCGGAAAAATGCTCTTACAATTTCATTATCAGCAGATATGGCATCTTTAAAAACAAACTGCCGGACCCCCTGGAGAAACCCTTTTCGGACGATCAATACAACAACCAGCGCATATTCTTCTTTTCGTGCGACGCCGATCACATCCCGGTCAATGAAATCCGAGGCCACGACAACCTGCTTTTCCATTGTTTTTTCCAGGGCAAAAATTTTATCCCGAAGAAACGCGGCTTCTTCAAATTTCTGTTTTTTTGAAGCCGCCATCATTTCTTTTTTTAATTTATGAACCAATTCATGGGTCCGGCCGTTTAAAAACAGCCGAACCTCATTGACTATTTTTTCATACATCCGTTTATCAACAAGATAACAGCACGGACCGTGACATGCCCCCATTTGATAATTCAGGCAAGGCCTGGAGCGTTTTTTAACTTCCGGAGAGATACATTTTCTTAATTTAAATGTCCTGTTAATGAGTTTCACCGTCTGTTTCACTGCACCGGCTGAGGCATAAGGCCCAAAATAGACGGCATTGTCATTTTTAACCCGTCGAACGATTTTAAGGCAGGGATATTCGCTTTTTATATCAATTTTTATGGACGGGTAGCGTTTATCATCTTTTAATATAACATTATACCGTGGTTTATAATGTTTGATCAGGTTTGATTCAAGGATGAGTGCTTCTTTTTCAGACGCGGTCAGGATGGTTTCAAAGGATGCAATTTTTTTTACCAGGACACCCGTCTTCATATCATGGTGAGATCCCCTTGCAAAATAGGAGGCCATCCGCTTCTTCAGATTTGCGGCCTTTCCTGCATATATCACCGTCCCGGCTATATCCTTCATAAGATACACGCCCGGCCCTGACGACACGAAATCTAATTTTGCTAAAAGTGAATTTTTCATTTCAGGTTATTTCAAAATCAAACAAAATCATTTTTTTCAGTTCCTTGATGCGATCTCTCAGCTTTGCTGCTTTTTCAAACTCAAGTCCTTTGGCCGCATCATTCATCTTTTTTTCCAATACAGCGATCTGAGCCTCTAAATTATTATTTGATGCGTATACCGACAGAGACTCTTCAACCTGGGGAGGCTGCTCTTCGGATTGGGGAGAATATTCGGATACAAAAACAGATTCAATTTCTTTTTTAATGGTCGTTGGTACAATATTGTGGTCTTTATTAAATTTTTTCTGAATTTTTCTGCGCCGCAGGGTTTCATCGGATGTCTGTTGCATGGATTTCGTAACAACTTCTGCATACATCAAAACCTTGCCGTTAATATTTCGAGACGCGCGCCCGCATGTCTGGATCAATGATCGCGTTGAGCGAAGAAATCCTTCTTTGTCCGCATCAAGTATGGCGACCAGGGAGACTTCAGGGATATCCAACCCCTCCCGGAGCAGATTAATTCCGATCAGCACATCAAATTCACCGGTTCGCAAGTCATGTATGATATCTATCCGTTCCAGGGTTTTAATGTCCGAGTGAAGATATCTGACCGATATCCCGAGATCAGCGTAATAATCGGTTAAGTCTTCGGCCATCCGTTTGGTTAATGTTGTGACAAGGACTCTTTCATTTTTTTCGATTCGAAGCTGAATCTCTTCAAACAGGTCATCCACCTGAGTCTTTGCATCACGAATTTCAATAATCGGATCGATTAATCCCGTGGGTCTGACAATTTGTTCGGCAATGGCGTCCCCGGCCATTTCAAGTTCATAATCGGCCGGCGTTGCCGACACATAAATAACCTGCGCGACCCTTGATTTGAATTCATCGAATCGCAAGGGTCGGTTATCCAAGGCTGACGGAAGCCTGAACCCGTAAGACACGAGGGTTTCCTTCCGGGACCGGTCCCCCTTATACATACCTCTTACCTGGGGGACGGCAATGTGACTCTCATCAATAAACAGCAGATAATCATCCGGAAAATAATCGAGCAGCGTGGGGGGAGGTTCTCCCTGAGCCCTCCCGGTAATATGGCGGGAATAGTTTTCAATACCATTGCAATACCCGATCTCCTGAATCATTTCCAGATCAAAATTCGTTCTCTCTTCGATCCGCTGGGCTTCAATTAATTTGTTTTCATTATAAAAAAACTCCATGCGATCTTTTAATTCTGTTTTAACAACTTCAACTACCCTCTTTCTTGTTCGCTGCCGGGTAACATAATGGCTTGCCGGATAAATGGTCAACCGGTTCACCTTTTTTTTTGTATTGCCCGTGAGCGGATCAATCTCTGAAATCCCTTCAATGGTATCGCCAAAAAATTCTATCCGAATTGCCGTATCTTCTTCATACGCCGGAAAAATCTCAACACGCTCCCCCCTGACCCGAAAAACACCCCGAAAAAAATCCGTGTCATTTCTGTCATATTGCATGGCAATCAAAGACGACAGCAATTGCTCCCTTGATAAATCTTTATTCTTTTCAAGTTCAAGCCGCATTGCCAGATAATCCTCCGGTGCGCCGAGACCGAAAATACAGGACACACTGGAGACAACAAGAACATCATCTCTCGACAGGACCGAGCGTGTCGCAGAATGACGCATCTTGTCAATCATATCATTGATGGAAGAATCTTTCTGGATATAGGTGTCGGAAACAGGAAGATAGGCTTCGGGCTGATAATAATCATAATAACTGACAAAATACTCCACAGCGTTATCCGGAAACAGGGCTTTGAATTCGCCGTAAAGTTGGGCTGCAAGAGTCTTGTTGGGGGCTATGACAAGGGTAGGCTTTTGGACGGTCTCAATAATATTGGCCATGGTAAATGTTTTGCCGGAGCCGGTAACCCCCAGCAAAACCTGATTTTTTTTACCGGATGACACCCCCCGGCTCAGTAATTTGATAGCCCTGGGCTGATCACCCTTTGGAGTCATTTCCGAAACTAATTTAAATCGGGACATGATCTGATTATGATATCACTTTCCAGATGGTTCCGTCGGGACGGTCTTCGATATCTATATTCATTTCTTTTAACTGGTCTCTTAAAAGGTCAGCCTTTTTAAAATCCTTTGCCTTTCTTGCTTCATCCCGTTCTTTTACCATTTTTTCGATCATATCACTGTCAATGGCTTGTTTTTCTATGACGTGCTCTTTTTTCAGTGCAAAGTATGCCCCAGGCGATTCAGATAATATACCTAGAATTTTTCCCATTTTAAGAATATGCAGACAATTCTTGTAAATCGTTTTTTGAGCAGCAGAAGCACCGGATTCTTCAGCTTCATCAAGGGCTCTGTTTGTGGTTCGAACCGTTTCATAAAGTACGCCCAGCCCCTGGGCGGTATTAAAATCATCGTCCATGGCATTGCAAAATAACTGCCATGCATCTTCTTGTATCCCGGGCCCGCCATCGCCATCCTGAAAATCTTTATCCGGTAAAGCGCCCAGATATTTTTTAACACGGTCAAGAAGCGCATATATTTTGTCAAGGCCGATGACCGCCTCCCTGATGGCCTGATCCGTGAAATCCACCGGCGACCGATAATGATGGGAAAGCAGAAAAAGCCTTATGGCTTCCGGGTGATACAATTGCAACATATCCTTGATCATTAAAAAATTACCAAGGGATTTGGACATTTTTTCATGATTGATATTTACAAAACCATTGTGAACCCAGTATTTAACGAAGGTCTTGCCGGATGCAGCCTCAGATTGGGCAATTTCATTTTCATGATGCGGAAAAATCAAATCCTTTCCACCACCATGGATATCAAAACTCGCGCCCAGATAATGTTCGCTCATGGCTGAACATTCAATATGCCAGCCCGGACGACCTTTCCCCCAGGGACTGTCCCAGACAGGTTCATTCGGCTTTGACGCTTTCCATAAAACAAAATCAAAGGGATTTTGCTTTCGTTTATCAATTTTCACACGGGCGCCGGCCTCCATATCCTCAAGCTTTCTCCCGGAAAGCTTTCCATACCCCTTGAACAAAGAAACGGAAAAAAAGACATCTCCGTTAACGGCATAGGCATATCCTTTTTCAACCAGGATCTCAACGATTCGAATAATCTGATCAATATGCTCCGTGGCTTTCGGTTCAATGCCTGGACGCAGCACATTTAATGCGTCCATGTCATGATGAAATTCATTAATATATTTTTCAGCCAGGGAATCCGTGGTTACACCCAGCTCATTGGATCGATTGATTATCTTATCATCCACATCCGTAAAATTCCGGACATAGGTTACGTCATATCCCGCGTATGTCAGGTACCTGTAAATCACATCAAACACGATGATGGATCTTGCATGTCCGATATGACTGGAGTCATAAACGGTGGGCCCGCAGACATACATTTTAACATGTCCGGGTTCCAGCGGTTCAAAGGCTTCCTTGGCTCGACTTAATGTATTATATATTTGAATGGTCATAGAGGTTTCCTCAGGCAATCAACACCACACACATGGCCGCAATCCCCTCTTTTTTCCCGATAAAGCCCAGCCCCTCGGCAGTTGTTGCTTTAATATTCACCTTACCGGGGTCGATTGAAACGGTCGTTGCGATGATTTTTTTCATTTTATCTGAAAATGGTGAGATTTTCGGTGATTGTGCAAAAATCGTTGAATCAATATTGAATATGTCAGGGTATTGCTTCCTGACCATTTCCCATGTTTTTGAAAGCAGCACAACGCTTGAAATATTTTTATAGATCGGGTCGGTATCGGAAAAATGCTGCCCGATATCTCCCATGCCTGCCGCCCCTAAAAGTGCGTCACACAGGGCATGCAACAATACATCCGCATCGGAATGGCCGTCCAGTCCTCTGTCATAGGGAATTTCAACCCCTCCTATGATCAGCGGTCTTCCTGTAACCAGCCGATGAATATCATATCCTATGCCGATGCGCATTTTTATTTTAATCCGGTTTAAATATATGGTTTAAAAAAACAACGACTATAACAAAAAAAGACGACGATCATTTTTTTCCGCGACAGGGATTGCAATATTTCTTTTCAAATGCGCTATGTATTCTATGATAACAGCAACCGCATGTGCGCATGCATGCTCGGCGCTGTTGCAGGAACAATCAGTGGTTATCTCGTCCGCGTTACATTCGACTCGGGTTGAAAATATTTCTTCGGCTTCTACCCAGGCGAGTATCCCACCGCTTTTTGTGAGTGCCAGCTGCTTCACATTGCCTTCCTGCTGGTATTTCTGTCCTTCCTGAACGGTTTTTTTCCCGGCCCAGAGAATAAGATCGCTCCAGGTTAATTCACTAAATTGATTGACTGATGGATTCATTGTATCTTACCAAAACAGTTTAAATGTTTACATCTGTGACAGGCCATTAAGTAATGCGGTCACATTTTGCCCTAAAACTTCATGATTATATCCGCCTTCGAGGATGGCAAAACAGCCGCCGCCGAATTGTGCTGCGGCATCTATTACCATGCGTCCGATTTCAAAATAATCATCAGTGGCCAGAAGGCCGCCCCAGTCATCCAAATGGTTGTCAAACCCGGCTGAAATACCAATGATATCTGCCTCTTTTTGATAAAGTGCTGCTTTGACTTCAGCTAAATAATCCGATCGATTGTTTTTTACCGGATTGCAGATCCGGACCCAGTCATTGTCGCCAAGGATATTCACCGTTCCATCTCCGTAATGAAGATCAAAGTCCAGGATAAAAGCGGTATCAATAAGGCCTTCCGCTTTTAACGCCAACAATGCCACGGCCATGTTATTAAAATAACAAAACCCCCATGCGGTTTCAGCCGATGCGTGATGACCGGGTGGACGAATTAATCCAAAACATGGCTCATCAAGCCCCGTGTACGCTGACAGAATCGCACCACCGGCCGCCAATGCCGCTATTTCATATAACCCCTCGTTTTGCACATCATTGATATGGTCTCTGGTATGGGCACGTTCAAGCTGTCCGATGGTTGCCGGTGCCGGTGTCAGGAATTCACAGTCAGCGGGAAGCGATTCAATCACCGATTCGATGCGTCCGCCGGCCGATGCCGGATCAGACGTATAGATGGAATAAAACAAATGATCAAATACAACCTTCATGCAAATCTCGCAAAAACCCATTATTGATGGATTTGAAAAAAGTCGAAAACCACCATAGCCGTCATTGCGGCGCAGGCCGCAATCCAGTCTTTTCGGGATGTTCTGGACCCCGGCCTACGCCGGGGTGACGGATCTGGAACTTGTAACGACGCCATCAAAATTGATAAAAAAAGCCGAACTTAAAAGTCCAACCCCCGATATCCGTTTTATTGTCCCCGAATCGATCAATTTGAGAATAACTGCCCTCAAGTATAACGCCTGTTCCCTCATAGTCTTTATCTGTATTGTAAAGCTTGACCCCGGCCTTTCCATGATATCCCCCCACCCATTCTTCAATTTCAGGATACATGATTTCATTGCCCGTCTCCTCCTGACAATACCAGTAATCCGGGCCTGCGCCGATATAACCGACGACATAGGGCATAATTTCAATGTTGAATTTTAATGATGCGGAAACAGGAACAATCGTGATATCGGAATCAATCCCGGTCTTTTTGCCTGACTCGGTTAACAGATTGCCATTTTCTTTTAAAAACCCGGATTCAATATCAATGGAAACGTATTTAAAAATAATCCGCTCATAAAAGGCAAAAACCGGGAACGTATCTTCTCCGTAAAAATCTTCAAAATCAGATTCTGCAGGAATATAATACCCAACAGACACGCCCACCATATTCTTGCCTGGAATGTCAAATTCTTCTGCATTGGATGTTTGCGCAAATACAAAAATGCTGATGAATATCACCAGCACAATTTTAATTTTTTTTAAAACACCGGACGAAACATTAAAAAGCAGTGCCAGCCCGCCCGACAAAAAAATCCAGACCCAAAAAAATAAAATATTCATTTCATCGGTTGTGCCTATAAAACACCCCCCGTCAAAATCATCGGACTGATCAATGAATTGATCAATACCCTCAACATCCACAGAAATTTCTGATGTTAAGGGACTTTCATTTCCGCCGGCATCATATGAGGATGCGGCAAAATACCAGGTTGTGTCATCCGGCAGATCATTTAAAGTAAAAGATAAACTCTTGCCAATGTCTTCCTGCTTGTCTAAATTCCCGGATACCGTACCATAATAGAAAATGTTACCGCTATAATCCGCCATCTGTGAATTACCGTTGATGATATTGACGGTAATTTCATCATTATCGGTTAATGCTCCTGAAATCCCGGCCGGAGTATTTGGCGGCAAAACATCTTCTAAAGTATCAACAATTAATTCATCAGCATTATCCGATTCATTGCCGGATGTATCGACCGCAGATATCGTGAAATAATAACGTTTAGCATTCGTAAGCCCTGAAATGACAAATGAACTTGCGTCTGCATCAGCTTCAAGCACGGAATTATAATTCCCGGGTGTGGTGCCGTAGCTTATATTGTAATGCCCCAGATCGGATTCTGAATTCTGATTCCACTTAAGCGGGACAGAGCTTTCGGTGATGCCATTAATGTCGGTGACACCCAAGCCCCCTGGGATAGCCGGGGCATCCGTATCAGAGGATGTAATAACAGATTGCGTGTCTGACTTATCGCTTTCCGTTGAACCGTCCACAGAAGACACGGCAACATAATAGGTTGTTCCGGAATCCAGCCCGGTGATCGTGTACTCCGTCTCCGAGTCATCGACTCTCGCACTGGTGTTTAAATTTTCCGATGCCGTTCCCCAGTAAACGATATACTCATCTGCATCATTATCCCCTGTCCAGTCCACCAAAATTGTATCCAGGGAAGCCGAAAGAGTTACATTGGTCGGGACATCTGACGCAGCTATGCAAAAAGGGGGGATCATTAAAATCGCTATAACAAAATACATCACACGAAATTTCATAGTTAGGGCTCCATGTTAACAGGTTAACTGTTATCTCACATTATCAAAAAACAAAAAATATCAGGATTAATCAATTTTCATGCAAAATTCAGGTTCTATATTCCGGTCCACACGTTTGTTAGCCGGATCATTCATAAAATTGATCCCATGCGCTGCCACCCGGGTCATCGGTCATAATTCCGTCAACATCTAAATCAAGTGCATGTTGAATTGCTTCAATGGTATTGCATGAATATGTCATTATTTTTTTTCCGTAATGATGGCTGTTTTCAACAAACCGGCGGGTCAGTCTTTCATACTCCAGACAATATCCGTAAAGTATCCCGGTATCAACATTTAAAGTATCATCCTTTATTGATGCAGTCTCCAAATTCAACACATAATTTAATTCCGGGTCATTAAAATAAGCTGTTTTAATAATTTCAGGATCAAAGGAGAGAATAAACATATTGTTAATTTTCTCCCTTGGGATCATATCCCTGATATATTCCGTTACAAGAGCGGCAAGCCGGGAATAAAGGTGTTGATACTTTTTATCAGGCGCTGCTTTGATTTCAATAAACAACCGGGTTTTTTCCCCATATGTTATTAGCACCTCTTCAAGCGTGAGTATCTTTGCGCCGGCAAAATCTTTCGAAAACCATTTGCCCCAGTCATAACCGGATAGTTTATCAAACGTAAAATCCGGAATCGAATTTTGGTGTCCGTTTATTTTAGAAAGGGATTGGTCATGGTAAATTACAGGAATCCCGTCCCCGGTGATCTGCACATCAAACTCAATCCCGTCAACACGATAAGAGATTGCTTTATTAAAAGCGGATCGCGTATTTTCCGGCGCTTCCGCCATGGCACCACGATGTGCAATTTTTAAAGGCTCCAAATATTCACCTTTAAATTTAGGGTTTGTCCTTATTATTGATTAACGGGTATAATTATCAAGATTTTTAATGTATTCGACAAAGCCGTTATTTTCAAGAAAATCTGAAATCAATTCATTGACTTTTTCAGCCGTATCAATCCGGTATATCCCTTTTTCATCAGCACCGGATATTTTTTTTGCATTTGCAACAATGATCTGCAAAGAGTCGGCTGCGATGTCTATTCTGGCATTTATCGTTATCATTTCCCCTGATTGAGACATTTTTTCATCCCTTTTCAAATAAATCGAAAATTGAAATTTGTATTTATTTCTATACTATTCTTTTGATTTTAACAAGAGATGGGAGAGAAAAAATTTAATCAAAAAATTTCCTATTCATGCAGCACAATACCCGACGGCAGGGATTCACCAAAAACCGCACTTTCATCATGGGATGACATGGGTTTTATTTCTGTAACAATTTCTGATTCTTCTATCAATTGATGCTTTTTAAGCCATCCACGCACTTGCTCTAAATGTTCAGGCGCAAGATCTCTCATGCGATCCCCGGTTTTTCTTGCCATCTGAGAAATTGCAGCCCCAACCATTTTTGCGCTGCCCAATTCACCATCCATTAACATTAAAATCCAGTGTTTGATTTCATCCGGCGGAACCACGCGATCCACAGGGCCGTAAAGCAATTCACGAGCGCCAATTCTTGAGATTGCCCACAATAACTGCGGTTTTACCTTTTTGGGATTAAGCTCTTTGAGCAGAACCCGGCCAAACTCTATCTTATCTCTAACGGTCAGACGTTCCATGTTGGCAACCGCCATCCAGAGCTCAATACGCTCCTGAGCGGAAATTTTGACTTTAGTGCCTTTTCTGGACATGATAATTGGTCGAATGTCCTGAATAAACTGCCGCTGCTTTCCCGATGCCATGCCCCCGGCAACCCGGCGCCACAACACCCACCACTCATTTTTGACCTGAGCATTTTTTTTAAAACAAATTCCGTGTTTATAAATCCTCCATAATATTTTTATACGCTGCTCATCCAGTCCATCGCCAAAACCAGGTCGCAGACAATAACCGGTTAAATTCAGCCAGCGAATTTCGTGCGCGGCTGAATATTGCCGGGCGTTAATCCGGTCAAGAAGTTCATCCCCCATTCTCCGAATCAAACCAAGGGGCCATTTCTCTTTTTGGCGATGAACTGTTTTTGCGATCGTTTTTGTAAGTTTTGCCAAAACACCGGAATCAGAATTTTTAGAAAATGCAGTTTGAATATCAGACACTGCCGCATTTACAATGGATGATTCAAAAACTTCCGTATCAGCTACATCAGGCGTACCGGCTGCGTCCCGGAGTTGAAATTGAAGTCTCCAGCGATGAGGGCTTGAAAGAGATCGGCACCATAGGGCGAGAACACCCAGTTCTGTAAATTCAGCTTCAATTTGTACGGGAAGTTCGGTCTTAACACCTTTCTGACCGAACTGAATCACCGTCTGGATCGGCGGCAGAAAGGATAATGTATCATCTATGGGAATCATATCGCCCGTTTTATCCCCGGAACGAAAGGTGGAGCTGTATAAATCAAAACTGACCGGCTGGTTGGCCAATACGACAAATTTTTGATCGGACAATTGAATCCGGGTTCCTTCATCAAGCCCTCTTTCAACAAGACAAATGGCAGATTTTCGATTTTTTGCCGCGCCGTTTTTTCTGGAAAACCCAAGATAATAGGAACGGGCACTGCCGCTGCCCACCCGGACGCCTTTTCCGAGTTTGACCAATCCATAATAGGCAGCGCCCAATGCCACCGAAAGATCAGGATCAGGATTTTCAAGAATTTCAGGACTTCGGGAATCTTCATTACCAAACCAATGCCGGATCGATTCCTGAATGCGCTGCTGAACCACATCAGCCTTTAAGGAACCTCCGTTAAACAAGACCAGATCCGGGAACGGACTTTTATCCAAGAATGTGAATACGTCTTCTTTATGTTTTTCCAAAAACAAACCAATATGCCTTGTAATCGCCGGTTCCGCTTCATAGGGCAGGCCGAATTCTGATATTCCTTTACGAGTACACGAACCGGCAACTGAATCATCTTTGTTAATAACAGGAAAAAAACCTTCCAGAACAATTTTTTCAAGATCAGAACGGTCAAGTGTAGCGGTGAGGGTGCCGCCGATCAGGCTGCTGCCCTCCCCCACCATCGTTATTGTTTCATTTTCTTTATCTTTGTTTAATATAGTCTCTTTTGCCTGCCGGCATAGATGGCAGAGCGTTTTCCATCGGTCTGTGGTTAATCGGGTTGTGCCTTGAAATTTCTTTTCAATATGCCTTGCTATCGCAAGATCGATATTATCCCCCCCCAGTATCAGATGATCTCCAACGGCAATCCGTTCAAATCTCGGCGTGCCTTCGGTTTCACGCAGCGTAATCAATGTAAAATCCGTAGTCCCGCCACCCACATCACAAATCATCACCAGTTCACCCGGCTTAATAAAATCCTGCCAGTTTTTTTCATGAATAATCATCCAGCTGTAAAACGCGGCAAGGGGTTCCTCCAGTAATGTCACATTAGCCAGCCCTGCCAGCGATGCGGCTTCAATCGTCAAATCACGCGCCACTTCATCAAATGATGCGGGAACGGTAAGAATGATCATCTGATTTTCGAGATACAGTTCATCCTCATCCCCTTTCGTGCTGTTCCATGCCAGGCGGATATGTTTCAGATATGATGCAGTTGCCTGAACCGGAGACATCTTTGAGACTTCATCCCCAGACCCCCATGGCAAAATTTTTGACCGTCGATCTGCATTTTTATGGCATAACCAGCTCTTTGCGGAAGAGACCAGACGGCTGGGAATCTTTGCGCCGTGATCCCTGGCAAATGTTCCCACAAAATTGAGTTCATCAGAACGCCATGGGAGTCTTATCGAATCTTCTGCAAGATCATATTTACCGGGGATATAACAAAAAGAGGGGAGTGTCGGCAGCGGCGTTAATTCACCGGGGCCTGTAAGCTGGGGCACCTTGAATAATTTAATGCGTGTTTTGTTAGACCTTTCCACATTTAAATCCACATAGGAAACCGCAGAATTTGTGGTCCCAAGATCGATACCGATGATAAATTTTATATCTTCAACGTCCAATTTACACCTGCTCCCGAACATTAAATTCAAGCTTCCATTTTTGCGCATCGTCGACAGACACACACCATAGCTCCAGGGTTCCAACTTCGGTTACATTAATTTCAATGGTTACCCGAATCACTTTACCATATTCCCCGTCCAGCGTTGTTTCGATGGTAGCAATCTCTTCGATTTCATCCTGCCAGTCTTCAATAATTTCTCCGGTTACATCCTGCTTTCGCACTAAAGAGGCAAGAAAATCAAACCGGACCGGCTCACCGATGACCAGAACAAATTCCTGATTGGTCAAATTAATACGGCTTCCCTCTTCCATGCCGAAAGAAGCAACACAAAGTGCTTTAACAGGAAGCGGCATCCCCGGCACAGCAGGCATTGATGCGGCAATGCCGATATAATAAGACTTACCCAGACCGCCGTGAATACGAACGCCCCTGCCCCGGCGGGCCAGCCCGTAATAGGCTGCACCCTTTGCAACCGCATAATCAAAATCATGCACATGAATTTCCCTGACCGGCGACGGGTCATCACGGTTATCCCATGAGTCTATGGTCTTTGTAATTTGCTCGCGAACCGACCCGGATTTCATGACCCCCCCATTGAAAAAAACAACTGTCGGCAGTATAATATCATTATCTTCCTTTTTTTGCTGGGTCAAAAATCCGGCCAGATGCCGCGTCACGGCAGGGTCTGATTCATATGACAACCCGGTTTCCTGCAGCCCGATTTTGGAAGACTTTTCCGGCATTGATATTGACTCGCATTTGGGGAAAAACCCATCTAATAAAATCTTTTCAATTTGACTCCGGGAAACGGAAGACTTAATTGTTGAACTGATCAGGCCGGACCCTCTTCCTAAAACCGTTACAGGATATTCATCCATTCCGGGCGTTGACAGAATTTTTTCTTTGGCATTTCGACAACTATATACAAGGCTTCGCATCTGCCAGGAATCAATTCGGGTGCCGGACTCAGACATTTTTTGAGAAACTGCATAGGCCAGAGCCAGATCCATATTATCGCCGCCCACCAGCAAATGATTACCAACGGCAATACGTTCCAGCGCAAGATCGCCGTCATCTTCACTCACTTGAATCAGCGTAAAATCACTGGTCCCGCCGCCGATATCACATACCAGCACCAGATCGCCCTTTTTCACCTGCTTTCGCCACTGGTCTCCTGACGATTCGATCCATGAATAAAAAGCCGCCTGGGGCTCTTCAAGAAGTGTCACATTGACAATACCCGCCGATTCCGCTGCTTTTATTGTAAGATCCCTTGCAACGGCATCAAAGGACGCCGGAACCGTTAAAAAAACGTCCTGATTTTCAATCTTCAACCGGTCATCCTCAGAAGCCATGGTATCATTCCAGGCATTCCGAATATGGCGTAAAATTTCAGATGATGCTTCAACCGGAGATATTTTTGAAATATCATTTGGAGCATCCCAGGGTAAAACCGGCTGATTTCCGTCAATCATCACATTGCACAACCATGATTTGCTCGAAGATATAAGTCTTTGAGGAAGCTCCGCCCCGCGTTCCCTGGCATATTCACCGACAATAAGATTATTTTCATTATCCCATGGAAGCACAAACCCGTTATCCGGAATTTCGTGAACCGGGGGAAAATATATAAATGACGGAAGAATGTTTTGCTTTTCAACAACACCTTCATTAATAATCTGGGGAATATCAAGCAAACGGATTTCCGGAAGCCGGGTATCAGAGACCGATGCATCGACAAAAGCGACAACGCTGTTTGTGGTTCCCAAATCAATTCCGATAATATAATCAGGCTCAGACATGTAAAATCTCCTGTATCGCTGCAATGATTAATTAGTCTCTGACCAAAAAATCCATTTATTGATAGGTCGGGTTGAGCCCCTGAGGTCAGGCGTACTCCATGTACTTCAAAGGCCCTTCAACAAAACAGATGCGGTGCCCTGTGAACGCTTACAAAATTTCAACCTCCGCAGGGGCAATAATGCTTAAATCCTGAACAGTCGATAATGTGGGCAGATCAAACCTGGAAGCGCGCCACCCTCTATGACGCAATACACCCTGAAACGGCGGTTCGCCGGTGACATTCCCGGTCAATTTTATGGCATTTGGATCAAAGCCGGGGGGAATCGAAATTGAATCCCCTTCGTTCTGGTCTATGACCGCTTTTGGTTTTAAATACTTTTTTAATGAATTTTTACAGTTTTCCTGGATGCTGCGAACTGCCGCGCCGATCTGGGCGTCTTCATATTGGCTCAGATCTTCATTAAAAAAATCAACCAGCCGCCCCTCCCGCTGCAACACGGCAAGTAAATGAAGATAAAATCGTTTATTTGACTCAATAACCGCCTGTTTATCGATTTCAGGTTTTATGGCCCGGCCTTGCTTTAAGTTATCTTTTTTTATTTTTTTATTTTCCTGATCATCCCCGATCCCGGCTTTTTTCATCAGCCGGATAAATATACCCCTTAAAACCAACCAGAGAAACAATCCCAAAAAAATAAATAATCCTGTGACAACAGGGATATAAAACGTCTTTAATGCCGTCGCAATCGGCAACAACTTCTCCATGCCGGTTTTAAATGCATCAGAATGAACGGCAACCTCTTGAATTAACGAAACAGGCATTAAAGATAAAAAAAATCGATGCCCGTAATACCCGGCAGCATCAAATAAAAATGCCAGTAAAATCATCACAAAAAAAGTCCACACCAGACTGCGGCGTGTAAACGATTTAATCATATTCATATAACGCTCCTGTTTGAAAAATTACATTATTGTGTTAATTAAACGGCATTAGTTAAATATATCCGTCAACACTGTCAAGAATCTTTTGCAGGATAATAGCATTCAGATTATTATTTTCCTTGATCAAAAAAAAAATTGTATGATATGGTACAATTTATTTATAAAAAGGCTATCCCATGACGTTAAGAAGAGACAAATTTGATTTTGAAATCGGTTATCTGATGAAAAGCCCCTGTAAAGAATGTCTTTATCGCAATAATTTACCCCAATGTTCGGACCAGTGCAATATTCTCGATAAAATCCGAATTATTTTGTCCAAAGGTGTATCCTGCAGCCGTCACACCCCGTTTATTAAATTCTGATATAGATCCAATAATACAAAAAGCCCGCGCAATTTTTTACACGGGCTTTCTTTTTCTTGATAATTAATGCTTTCTATTTAGGCAATCCAATGGGCAACTTATCAGTCAGCGAACCCACGGTTATCTTGTCTAAATTATCGCTTATAATTTTCGGCCCTATGCCTTTTACATTTGCCAGGTCCTGAACGCTTTTAAAAAGACCACTTGCTTCACGATATTCAACTATTCTCTTGGCAAGCGCCTCTCCCACACCAACCAGTTGCGTCAACTGCTCAAGAGTTGCCGTATTAATATTGATCTTTCCACCGTCATCTTCAGCCCATACGCCACCGGTAAACCCTAAAACAAATCCAACAATCGTCAATACGACAAAAACTTTTTTAACATTTTTCATTTTCATCTCCTTTTCTGATTGAAATAAGGTTATAAAATTTTGCAGTGGTCTGAATTTACCCCGCAAAAAAGGTTACTTATATATGACATCTTAAGCCAGGAAATGCAAACAATTAGTCCGGTCACATTATTAAAAATTACAGGATACCGCCATGCTCCTTCAGAGTTTTTTATTCCTGTCTGATTTTGGATCAAACAGTTTATCTTCCATATGCATGTATCCCAATACTGCACGGCTTACCAGGTTTCGAATCGGCTCCGGCGGAACAGGGATGATTTTTCGATTGACGAAAAAGGTATCCGTTAAATCGCTTTTACGTTCAAGGGCAAGGTCTGCCAGCGTACGTCCGTTTAAATGCGTCAAGCTGACGCCATGCCCCATGCACCCGACACTGTAAATCATTCTTTCGTCACCCAGATATCCCATGGCAGGCGCCATGTCCAGTGTTACCGATACGGGCCCGCCCCATTGATGTGTAAATTTGATATCTTTAAGGGGCGGAAATATATCCCGCACATCATTCTCAAGTCCGGCAAACGTCTTTTCATTTAAATCCTTTTCCATGTCAGCACCATAACTGGTTGACACATCTCTCCCGCCCATTAACAAACGATTATCGGATGTGAGCCGGTAATAATGCACTAAATTTCTGGCATCTTCGATACCCTGACGGTTTTGCCATCCTATCTGTTCAAAATGCGTATCCGTCAGCGGTTCGGTTAATACGATATGCGTCCAGACCGGTATCTGTTTTCGTTTCATTTGGGAAATCATATGAGAATAAGCGTTGGTGGCAAGCACCACCTTATCGGCGGTAATCACACCTTTGGGCGTAATGAGCCGGATAGATCTGTTTTCTCTTTGGATTTCCATCACCGGCGTGTTCTCAAAAATCTGCACGCCCTGTTTTTCGATGATTTCTCTCCATCCCCATGATAGTTTGGCAGGATTCAAAATTCCACATCGCGGCTCCCACCATGCGCCCAGGTATTGAGGGCTGGCGACCTGCTCCCGGGTCTGCGATTTATCCAGCCAGTCGATCTCGGTCAACCCCAGCTTGTGCGCAAGCTCGATTTCATGCAATAATCGTTTTTTATATTTTTCGGATGTTGCCACGCGGAGGAACCCGGTATGTTCATAATCACAATCAATATTTAATTCATCAACCAGGTCCCGCAACAAATCCACAGCCCGTTCCATGTAAAGATGGGCTTCTTTTGCGCGTGATTTTCCAAACCGAAAAGCGGTAATGGATAATGTCAACCCGAATAATGTCATATTAAACCCGCCATTCCGGCCGCTGGCCCCAAAACCGATCACATCGCTTTCCAGCAGGGCCACATTCAGATCCGGTTCAGCGCGCTTAAGATGATATGCGGTGGAAAGGCCGGTAAACCCACCGCCGACAATTGCGACATCCACTTTCAAATCGTTTTGCAAAGAGTCTCCCGGCAAGTAGTCCGTGCTGGACAACCAGAAGCTTTTCTC
>JAOZOL010000010.1:19458-23836 GCA_029933295.1 Desulfobacterales bacterium
TTTGCAAAGAGTCTCCCGGCAAGTAGTCCGTGCTGGACAACCAGAAGCTTTTCTCCTTAAAATCATTGTCAGTCATCGCAAACTCCTTTCACCATGACATGATGGTGCTGTAAAAAATCAATTTGGGATGGCAAAGTAAAAAGCTACGCCATTCTTATATTTGTCGTTTTTGGCACAAAGGCCAAGTCACTGCCCAACTTAAAATTCTGCCGTCCGTTATTTGTTCAAACGATTTATAAACTCCAGCTCATACGCCAGAACCCGCGACATATGCATATCAAAGCCTGATTTTTTCGCCGCATGAATCGGCCGCCAGTAAATTTCATCGATCTCCAGCGGCCGGCCGGCCTCAAAGTCGAGTTTCATGCTCGGGCTGTAATCAATCATCTGACGGGTTGCTGTGATCATTAAATCAACGAATTTTTCTTCCAGATCATATCCGCATGCGTTAGCGCCTTTAATCACCTCAAACATAATTTCTTTTACCAGAGACAGTGATGCCTCATTATTCATTATCCGGTCAGTGGTCACATTAAGTATAACCGTCAATCCGTTAAAGCCCATGTTCCAAACCAGTTTTTCCCATCTGGCTTTCCCCAGATTATCCGCCAGATGAACCGGGACTGACGCTTTCGTAAACACGTCGGAAATCATTTTTAACTCCTCGGTAATTCCGGCTGCCTGTCCGTCTGGCGCAAATTGTCCGAATCGAATACTGCCGTAATCCAGATGCCGTATATGTCCGGGGCCGACTTTATTGCTGCATAAAAAACATAACCCGCCGATAATCGTTGCATGGGGAACAATGTCTGAAATATCCTTTTCAATATCCAAACCGTTTTGTAACGCAATCACAATGCCGTTCTCTTTGACTACCTTTGGCAGTATAGTTGACAGTTGATGGTTTTGTGTCGTTTTCAACGCGACAATCACCACATCGCAAACCGGCATATCTTCAGCAATGCAATAGGCGTTTACCGCTTCTAAAGTAAAATTACCGTCTTTCGACTCGACCATCAACCCGTTTTCAAGTACATGAGCATAGTCGCTTCTTAATAAAAAATGTACTTCAAAACCGTGCTTTGCCAGCAGCGCACCATAATAACCACCAACAGCACCGGCACCGATTATTCCAAACTTCATATTTCCTCCAAATGATTTTTTTTTAATTAATAAAATTTTTAGCTGGATTTTTTTAATATTTCAATATAATAAAATATTATTCAACTTATAGTTTAAAGAATATAATTATGCCTTCTGTTTCAAACAATTCAACAAATTCAACGCCTTCAAAGGATCGGCTTGGGGAAGCCCTTTTAAAAAGCAAACTCATCAACAAAGACCAGCTTCAAAAAGCCTTAAAACGCCGATTACAAATTGACCATCCGTTAGGCTCGATTCTCATAGAGATGGGATTTATCACAGCTGATGATCTGCTCAATTATTTGGCAAAAAAATTCGGCGTTCCTGCTGTCAATCTGTTTGAAATGGATATCAGCCAGAATGTCTTAAACACAGTTCCGCTGAATAAAATCCAACAGTTTAAAATCCTTCCCATATCAGTTAAGGGCAATATTCTGACCCTTGCCATGACCAGCCCCCATGATGTGATGACCATCAGCGACCTGGAATTTTCAATCGGAAAAAAAATCAAACCAATGATCACGCCTTTTTTTATGATGGATGCGGCCTTGACCCTTTTATCTTCAAACTATGCGGACGGGCTGAAAGGTGTTGCCATCAGAAAAACAGCTCTTAAGGAAAAAGCCGAACCTGGAAGGCCGCCGAAAATTGACCAGCTCATTCAATATCTCGTTAAATCCGGCGCCAGCGATATGCTGCTGACCGCCGGCGTCCCCCCTTCAGTAAAAATCGGAAGTATTATAAACCGCCTTTCCATTTCATCATTAACCCCGTTTGATTGCGAAAATTATGCCCGTGAATTATTATCACGCAAAGACTGGGAAACATTTCTGAAAACCAATGATCTTGACATTGCCCATACATATTCCGGTATCGCCAGATGCAGGATTAATTTTTATCGCCAGAGGGGGTCCATTGCCATAACCATCCGTCATCTAAAGGACAACATCCCTAATTTGAAAGAACTTAATCTGCCGGCATGGCTCAGGGAGTATGCGCTAAAAACCCAGGGACTGATATTGATATCCGGTCCGGCAGGCCATGGAAAATCCACAACGTTAAGTGCCATGGTGGATATCATCAATTCAAACCGAAGGTGTAATATTATTACCCTTGAAGATCCTGTTGAACATCTCCATAAGCATAAAAAAAGCAATATTAACCAGAGAGAGGTCGGCAGGGATACGGAATCCTTTGAAAAAGGCCTTCGGGCAGTTTTTCGTCAGGCACCGGATGTGATTGTAATCGGCGAATTAAGGGATAAAGAATCCTTTGAAATTGCGTTGCGGGCAGCGCGAACCGGGCATCTGGTGTTAAGCACAATGAACGCCGCAAGCGCGACCGCCGTAATTAGAATCATTACAAATATGTTTGATGCGCATCAACAGCATCTGATACGAATGTTGCTTGCTGATTCACTCCTGTTATCATTTGGTCAGCGACTGGTCCCCAACCGGGATAAAACAGGAGTAGTGATTGCCATTGAAAAATTTATCAACTCTTTCCGGGTGAGCAACCTGATACGGGAAGGAAAAATGCAACAAATCCGGTCACAGATGGAAACCGGCGCAGAAGAATTTACACCCATAGAAGTTTCATTGGCTGAACTCTATAAATACGGAAAAATTGAATTCGAAGATGGCCTGGCACAGGCCACCAATATGAAATATTATAAAAGTTTGACCGGAATCAAAGAATAACCAATTGAATCATAAAAAAAACTTTTCAATTCAAAACCAGCCTGTAGACCCCGCTCATTTTAAAAAACCATATGTTATAAATGTGGACACCCTGGCCTGCCTCAGGGTAACCGCATTTGAATTTAAATTTGAGGAAAACCCGTGAAAATGGTTTGTGAAGCGACATTTGATCATTTTTTGCTGCATGCATAAGTCAATCAAGAAAAATAAACCCGGATTGTGACTCTGTTTTCTTATAACATCAAAAAAATGATCAAGGAGCAAACAAACTGTTTTCACGGGTTATATTCCAAATGCGGTTACCCTGTGGCCTGCCTTAGATTTTATTGATTTGTGAATTCAAATAGATTACATTTTTATATTTAACACAAAACACTCTTAACCATTGCCGCATTCATGATTTTTTTAAGATGAACTTAGACATTAACTGCATGCAGATTTTAGACAATATGCCGTCTGGCATATATTTTACGGATCGGCATCGCAAAATAATATACTGGAATAAATCGGCTGAAAATATTACTGGTTACCCGACAAGCTGACAAACCTTCCGAACAGGGACCATATGGAATCCGAACTTGACATCAGGTTGCATGAGCTAAAACGATATGGCCAGAGTTTTAGTGTTCTATTTCTTGATATATAGATACTGACATGAAAACTGCTATTATCTCAGACATACACGGAAATGCAACTGCATTTAAAGAGGTTTTAAAAGACATTAATAATGCCGCCGTTGATATGACAATCAGTCTTGGGGACAACATAGGATACGGCCCCGAACCTGAAGAAGTCATCCGGCTCCTTAACGAAAATCATATCCCTTCAGTAATCGGTAATCACGAGATGGCTATAAATCGTCCCAAGCTACAAGCCTGGTTTAACCCCATTGCACGCACGTCACTTGAAAAAACCATCACGCTCATGTCTGAATCAAGCCTTCGTTACATCCGAAATTTCAACAATTGTATGGTACTCAATAATTTAAGGTTTGTTCACGGATTCCCGCCGGGCTCCGTAACATTATACCTCTTCGAAATGACAGAAAAACAAATTATAAACGTATTGATAAAAATGAACGAAAAAATTTGTTTTATAGGGCACACGCATGTACAGGAAATAATCACCTTTGACGGAAAAACAATTTTCCAGAAACCCTTAAAAGAGGGCGCCATAAAGCTTGATGATAAAAATAAATATATAATCAACGCAGGAAGTGTCGGCCAGCCCAGGGATGGAAATGCCCATGCAAAGTATGTCATCTTCGATTCGCTGAGCAACGAACTTGACGTAAGATACATTTCATATGATGTCCAGGATACCATCAAAAAAATATATCAGGTCGGACTTCCGGAACAGCATGCGTTGCGGTTAATGAAATAACATGAATTATTCGATGGCAAAGTAAAAAGGACAAGTTCAAGGCGTCGCAAATCCCGAAGAATGAGGCGTACTTTTTGTACTCCGCAGTGATGAGGGGTGCAGCGCAACGCAAAAATTGGACTTCCAAATAACTCATTCATAACCACTTGAAA
>JAOZOL010000495.1 GCA_029933295.1 Desulfobacterales bacterium
ATCATCCATATTTCCAGGATAAATACAATCACGCTGATGATAAACAGCAGCCAGTTTTGATCATTAAAGAATTTTTCCAGGTTCAAAATCATGGCCCAGCCGGTCATAATGATCATAAAAATCATTGGAATTGCAGTAAATATGATGCGAATGCGTTGTTTTGCCAGGTAAATAGTGATCACCAGCAGGGCCATGGAGGCAAGCAATTGATTGACGGTCCCGAACAGCGGCCAGAGAATCATGGCCCCCTTGCCGGAACCGTTATAAAATGCCAGAACAAAAGCTGTAAGCACGGCAATCAATGTTGCCGGATGTCTGCGTGCCAGATAGGGAAGTTTGTAGGCAGTCGCCAGTTCGCCGACGATATATCGTTGAAGCCGTGTGGCCGTATCCAGCGATGTGGCGGCAAAGGAGACAATAAAAACCCCCATGATGGTCATCGTGATATTGACGGGAATACCGCAGGCTTCTATCATGTTAGCAGATCCCGTTACAAAAGCGCCGATTTTTGCGCCCAGGCCGGATGCCGCCCCCCATGATGAATAATGATGTGCAAACGCGGCCGACCCGGTCAGGGTCACACCGGAACTTGTCGTCAGCCCAAGACCGATGCCGCCGGCAACCGCTACAATAACCAGCGTGGCAAGCGTTCCTTCCATGAGCATGGAGCCATACCCTATAAACCTGGCATCAGTCTCTGAATAACACTGCTTGGATGATGTCCCGGAGCTTACCAGGCAGTGGAATCCTGAGATGGCCCCGCAGGCAATTATGACAAACAAGTAGGGCCACATGGGCGGGGCGCCGGCAGGGGATGCATTATATGCCGGAGCGACAATTTCAGGTCGGGATGCAAGGACACCGATAAGCAATAAGCCCAATGCAATAAAAAGCTGGTGGGAATTGATGTAATCTCTGGGCTGTAGAAGCGTCTGTACCGGAAGCGTGGACGCGATGTATGAGTAGACAAATAAAACCAGCATCCAGACAATCAGGACATTATTATCGCTCAGCCCGAGTATTTTCAAATCAACAGGCACATAAGCGCCAATTCCTACAAATATATACATTAAAACAACGGCGATAATTCCGAGTGTTACATGGCTGCTGTTTTTTTTGTAAACCATATAGCCCAGCCAGACAGCAATGGGGACTTCAATCCAGATCGGGATGACTGCCTGGGGATACATTTTAAGTAATATGGCAATGACCAGGGCAAAAACGGCGATGAGAATTAATAGAAAAAGAAAAATAATCAATAAAAATAATGATCTGACACGAGGATTGATGATGTCTGCTGAGATATCGCCGATGGATCGGCCCTTATGGCGCATGGATACGACCAAAGCCCCAAAATCGTGGATCGCGCCAAAAAAAATAGATCCAAAAAGGACCCACAGGACTGCGGGCACCCAACCCCAGATAATGGCTACGGCAGGGCCTACAATGGGCCCCAGACCCGCAATGGAAGTAAAATGATGGCCGAACAGAATATGTTTGTTGGTTGGGACAAAATCAATGTCATCCTGCAATTCATGTGAAGGGCAGACATTGTCCGCCGCCAGTTTGAAAATTTTTTTACCCAGAAATTTTCCGTAAGTAAAATATGCAACAAGATAACCGATAAGCATAATAGCTGCCAGGAGTAAAGCGCTCATGATATCCTCCTTTATATGATTTGTTCAAAGGCAGAAAGAATGTGAATTTTCACGTTATTTGTTGATTTATATATAATGCTTAATGGGGTGTGCGTTTTGTGTCAATTAAAATTCTTTTAAAATGCCGAAAAAACATTTACGCTCATATTAACCTGATACCTGAATTTTGCACGAGTCGGAGGCTTCCATATGCAAGGCATTTAA
>JAOZOL010000496.1 GCA_029933295.1 Desulfobacterales bacterium
AAATTCCCATTAAGGCACCACTTTGACAAATACAAATAGCTGCAATAAAGCCAAATCATGGGGCTTTAAAGTGATATATTCATCATCTCCATAGATACTGACCAGGCGATATGTATATGTCATTTCAATCATAGCTTCTGACATGTAAGTTCCGTCTGTAATCGGTTGAAGTGCATTGTCGTTGACGGAAATATCTAATGTTGCCGACGCGGAAGATCCGTAATTACGCCAACCGTCTCTTTTATATATAGATCCGTCTTTCATCGTCTGTTTTAAAATAAAATCTGAATATAAATAAGTTATTGTGTTCTGCATGCCATTGGAATTTTCATAGTAATGGGTCGTCCAGAGGTCGCTGACATTTATTGTCACGGACATGTTAAACGGTAATTTGGAAACCGTCACCCAAAAACTGAGCTGCTCAAATTCTTTTCCGATGGTTATAATCTCATCTTGAATATCTTCCATGTTCGGAGCAGTGATCCTTCCAGAAACGTTATAGGGCGGTGGAGAGAAGCTTTGTGCCTCAAAAAGCAACTGGTCCTGTTTTTGAAACCCCAAAAGCTCATAGCCCGGCATGGGCGTATAATAGAGATTGATCCATTCAAAATTGATATACTTATAATAATCGTATCCACCGACAGGGTATTTTTGAACTGAATAGACTCCCAGAAGATTGTCTCCTTCTTCAAGCGATACGGTATACATTTTATCATATGCAACAAACGTTGCATCCGGCTTATTCATGTCTGTTAAAAAATACTTGTCGGGATAAGCATAGCCGCCTTCGCCGTCCGGAATCCGGACGTTGATTTCGGGCGCGGGATCGGAAACAGCTAAAAATTTGTCATTAATTTCAAGTTCTTTCCATCCTTCATCTTCAAGCACGGACGCATAAATATTACAATCCCAAAACATATCGTTTCCAATGGAGCCGTCTATGACTTCTTCCCATCGGGGCTGTATTTTATTCCAGGGCATCAGCCCGTCTAGTCCGCAAAAGTAGAAAGATGTAAACCATGATCCGTATCCTTTTGCTGCGTCTTCAGCGTTGGCCGCGGAGCTGTATGGAGAAAACGTACCGGTGGCATCAAATTTTATGGATCGCGTTTGACCGGGATAATTGGGATCAGCAACCAGCAACTGATATTCCCCGTTGGTATCAGTTTCATCAACACCATGAATCACCATGGCATGGCCACCTCGCTTTCCATCTTTATCAGCATCCGTATAAATACCAATCAACTGGGGCATGTCAGATATTAATATGGAATATGCAAACGCCATCCAGACCTGATTCTGGTTGTTGGTTTGAAATTCCATGTCAATATTTTCGCTTAAAACAGACCAGTTAATATCCCTTTGAATGACGGAACAGAATCGATAGGCGTAGGCATCATCATACCAGATTTGGGAAGTTTTCTGATTGCCGTTGTTGTCCCATGCCCCGTATAATGAAGGCTCGCCATCACAATATTTTTCCTTGTAATACCATGCAGCAGCTAAAGATTGGCCGGCACAATGGCCGCCAGGCGCTATTTGAGAACCCCGATTTGCAAACTGCCAGTCGTCTTCGCCGGGATCAAATCCTGATTTAATCGGCAGGGCGGAAAATAAGTCCTCTTTGGGAATTGAGGATACCACAAATTTAGAAAAATGCCGGGTTGCAACCAATACGTATGAAGCGCCCTGCCTGATAAACGGCATGGCCTGGAGTTCACCAGTTTGCTCATCGTAAAAAAATGCCATGGCAAAATGTCCTTCCGGAATATCCGCCGGTATGAGCAGATCCATGATTTCATCTGAATACTGCCCGCCGTTGTCTATTTCAATCAGCGGAGTGAGCGGAT
>JAOZOL010000497.1 GCA_029933295.1 Desulfobacterales bacterium
GGTGAGATAGTGCTTGCCGACCCACAATCAAATTCTCTGCGAGGTTTCAAGTATCAAGACACAGGAGATTTTGCAGAATTCACCCTCAGCCAGAGGGACCTGGAAACCTATGATGAAATAGTTATGGCCGATATGAATAGGTGGGGACTGGACGAAATTATCATCGGTGACGCCAGCGACAACAATATCCATATTTACACGGTTCTTGGCCAGTTCAGCGTAATTCATGCAGGTTTTGAAAGACATGATGATTTGGCCGTCGGCGATGTGGACGGTGACGGTCTCCAGGAGATTATTTTGGGAGATGCCAGTGATCCTAACGGACGGAGCATTCGGGTGTTCAACATGTTTGGTCATATAAAGGGGTGGATTAAAATACCCGGTGGTTATGAAAGGTATG
Organism: Desulfobacterales bacterium; assembly: GCA_029933295.1. Lineage (GTDB taxonomy): Bacteria > Desulfobacterota > Desulfobacteria > Desulfobacterales > Desulfosalsimonadaceae > JAOZOL01. The sequence goes on from JAOZOL010000497.1 coordinate 401, forward strand.
ACCGGATCGCCGTGGGTGATCTTGACGGTGATGGGGTAGATGAAATTGTGCATGGTGATGCTTCGACCGGAGATGACAGCATTCATATCTATAAATTTAATGAGAATATCGAGGGTTATTTTTCTGAACTGCACAAGTTTAACGTAAACTATTCGCGACATGACGAAATCGCGGTAGCCGATATTGATAACGACGGGGTTGCAGAAATCATTTTCGGCTGTGGTTCCTCCAGTACCGACCCTGAAAACCGACACAGAATACTTGTTTTTGACATTGACGGCAATTTGAAGGCAAAATCCGCGGACATCGGCTTCAGTGGCACCGATGAGCTGGTTGCTGGTGATGTCGATAGAGATGGCAGGGCAGAAATAGTGGTAGGAAAAGATTCAGACCACACTTTGCATGTGTACAAAGTTGGAGAGGACGGCAACTTCCTGGAGCTTGATTCTTTCGATGTAAACTATCACACGGGTGGTAGCGGTGATGATCGCTACGATGGGGAGAAAATTGTCATTGGTGACGTGGACGGTGGTTCCATAACCGTAGGTTATCCTTTATGCCGGGGGCAGATGGAAATTGATGATCAAATAATCGCGGTTATTAACGCTCCACCCAAACAAGATGGCGTCAATAATGAAGCCGGTAATTTCCTGGTGGAGTATGAACATAGCCAGGCTGAGACTACCAGCAATACCGTTACAGCCATTACCGGCTTCACTTTTTCGGCTGGGGCAAGCGCAAAATTCAATATTGGGGCGGTAAAAGCCAAAGCTTCCCTGGATTTTAAATATAATCATAGTAAACAATCCCAGAGCGGCACTTCAACTTCTGTTAAACTGGGGGAAGGAGTGGTTGCCGATCAGGCTGATCGCCAAGTTACCCTGACTACAACCTATGATGTTTTTGAATACCCAATTCTGGGCGAAAATGGAAGCCAGCTGGTTGTCGACGGAGAACCACAGTATCTAATGATAACACAGCCGGTCAGTATTGGAACCCCGACTTTGGGCTATCATCATTCATCCATTCATACTTTGGGTAATTTGACCAGTTATCCTTCGCAAATATCTGCGTTGGTCAACTACTCCTTCGATCCCATTTATGACTATTCTTTTGTCGCTGGCCCCGACCCCAGCTCGGGATTGATCAAAAAAACCGACTCGTATTTTAACAGCCGAAAAGCATCATCTGAGATGAAAATATCCGCAAGTATGAGCGCGGAATACATGGGATATGGTGCCACTGTCAGCGGCAATTACCAACGGAAGTCTATTACCACCCATCGAGTTGAATTTGAGGAAAATACCGCGCTGGAAATCAAGTATGCCGGTGGCATCAGTGATGAGAACAAATACTATACTGCCCATGCCGTCGCTTACTACGATTCTGAGGATGGACATTTGGTACTGGACTGGCTGGTGCCTTCATATGGCAGTTTTTA
>JAOZOL010000123.1 GCA_029933295.1 Desulfobacterales bacterium
AACATCAAAAAAATGATCAAGGAGCAAACAAACTGTTTTCACGGGTTATATTCCATTAGTGGTTACCCTGTTTTGCAAAACCGCCACCATTGACTATGCCTGCCGATTGTTGTATCCTTTTATACCTGAATTTTGCAACAATTGAAAACGATATTAATAATCAAAAAAAAGGCACTCACGATGAAACCAATCACCATATGCTCAGTCATACTGTCAGTATCGATTCTGTTTTTATTTAGTTGCAGGGATCAAACAAAAAAAGCCGGTTTTGAAAATATCAAAACCGTTGCGGATTTAGAACAACACAGCAAAGAATTTACCAAGCGGGTGGAAAAAGTAACAAACGGCGTTTATGTGGCCATCGGCTACGGACTGGCCAACTCCATTCTGCTTGAAGGAGACGACGGCGTCATTATTGTTGATACCATGGAATCCATCGAAACAGCGACCGATGTTCGAAACGCATTTACACAGATCACCCAGAAACCGATTAAGGCGATTATTTACACCCACAACCATGCCGACCATGTGTTTGGCGCGTCCGCATTTACTGATGGCAGGCAGATCCCGGTATATGCACACGAGACCACCAGCAGCTATATCGACCGGATAATCAGCATACTGCGCCCTGTCATAACCAAACGCAGCATGAGAATGTTCGGCAACTTTTTGGATGATGACGGGCTGGTAAATGCCGGTATCGGCCCGAAGCTTTATATTAACAAAGATAGTGTCATAGGAGTCGTCCGGCCGACACGCACCTTTGAAGATACATTGACCGATGAAATTGCCGGTATTCGATTCACCATGGTCCATGCTCCCGGCGAGACCCCTGACCAGATTTTCATCTGGCTGCCTGATAAAAAAGTTCTGCTGTCCGGTGACAATATTTACAAAACATTTCCCAATCTTTACACCATTCGGGGAACACAACACAGGGATGTAACAAAATGGGTTCAAAGCCTTGACAAAATAAGGGCGTTGCGACCGGAGTATCTGGTGCCAAGCCATACCGGTCCGATTTCGGGATCGGAAAAAATCTATAAAATCCTCACCGATTATCGTGATGCCATTGCCTATGTTCACGATCAGACAATCCGTGGAATGAACATGGGATTAACCCCGGACGAACTGGCTAAAACCGTTCATCTCCCGCCGCATCTTGCAAAATCACCCTATCTTTCCGAATTTTACGGGACCGTGGAATGGTCGGTTAGATCCATATTTGACGGCAATCTGGGATGGTTTGACGGCAACCCGACCACGCTTTTCCCGCTATCCCCCTTAGAACATGCCAGGCAAATGGCAAACCTTGCCGGTGGTGAAAGCAAATTGCAGAATCAGACAAAAACCGCCTTCGAGAAAAAACAATATCAATGGGTGCTGGAACTCACGGATCATCTGCTGCGGTTAAACCCGAAAAACCAGAAAGCCATTGATCTTAGGGTGAAATCGCTTATTGCGTTAGGAGAAAATCAGAGCAATCCCAATGCGCGGCATTATTACCTTACATGTGCCGCAGAACTGGGGCAGGATCTTGTCATCCGGCAGTTGGGTAAACCAACCAGTGAAATGGTTCACTCCCTGCCCATGAAAGGTTTTTTTGATTCACTGGCTGTCAATCTTGATGCGGAAAAAAGCGCGGACATGAATTTGATTGTTGGATTTATCTTTCCGGACAGCAACGAAAACTATACCGTGCATGTGCGTCGCGGCGTGGCGGAAATTCAACCCCGATTGATGAAAAACTTAGACATTACCGTTACAGTGCCGTCCACGATCTGGAAAGAAATGCTGGCCAAGCTTCGCAATCCCGTCACGACCATTGCAACAGAGTTTGACATTAAAGGGGGGAAAATTAAATTCTTACAATTTATGGCCCTGTTCAGCCCGGAGTATGAATAATCCTTCAGATTTTATCAATCCGCTCGCTCCACTCTGCTAAAACCGTCTTCATTGCAGATGTCAGTTTGGACAACTGATCTTCGGTAATGATGTACGGCGGCATAATATAGACCAGATTACTAAACGGACGAATCCACACGCTGTTTTCCACAAACCGCTCCTGCATCCACGGCATTTCGACCGCAATTCTGGTTTCCACCACACCGATGGCGCCGATACAACGCACATCGGAGACAACCGGTAATTGTCGGCAGGGTTCAAGCTCTTTTAATAACTGTGCTTCAATGGCATGCACCCGCTCCTGCCAGGGGGTTTCCAAAAGCAGATCAATACTTTCCGCCGCCACGCTGCACGCCAGAGGATTTGCCATAAAGGTGGGTCCATGCATCAACACGCCGCTGCCGTCTGCGGAAATGCCATTTGCGACACGAGATGTGGTCAGGGTCGCAGCCAGCGTCATATAACCGCCGGTCATGGCTTTACCCAGACAAATAATATCCGGCACCACATCAGCATGCTGGTATGCAAACAACCTGCCGGTGCGCCCGAATCCCGTGGCAATCTCATCAAAAATCAGCAGCACATCATTCGCATCGCACAGACGACGCAGTTGACGAAGATATTCCGCCCCGTAAATCCGCATGCCCCCCGCCCCCTGGACAATCGGCTCTATTATGACTGCTGCGATCTCATCACGATTGGTTTCCAGCAATGCTTTTAATTCAAAAATCCACGCATCATCCCATTTATCTCCGTCACATTGGGGCATAGAAGCAAACAATTGTCGGGGCATCATGCCGGTAAACATCTGGTGCATCCCGTTTACCGGATCACATACGGACATGGCGCCAAACGTATCCCCGTGGTATCCGCCCAAAACCGTAAGCATCCGTTTTTTGTCTGCCCTGCCCCGGGCATACCAGTATTGAACAGCCATCTTTAAAGCAACTTCCACTGACACGGACCCTGAATCACAGAAAAAAACATGCTGGAGCGGTTTTGCCGTTAATCCGATCAATCGCTCTGCCAGGGCGATCGCCGGTTTGTGGGTGAGCCCGCCGAACATGACATGGGCCATTGATTTTAGCTGTCTTTCAATGGCCGCATTTAAACGTGGATGGTTATAGCCGTGAATGGCAGTCCACCAGGACGACATGCCGTCTATCAGTTCCCGGCCGTCTGTTAATCGCAGATAAACGCCATTTGCTGCTTTTACGGCGTATGTGGACAACGGCCGCGTCATCGATGTATACGGATGCCATATATGTTCCCGGTCATATGCTTCCCAGCGTGCCGGTTTTTTTGAAACTTCAAATTCCATGATCAGTTCACTCTTTTTGTTACGAAATATAAAAATACAGCGGTTTTGTTGAAATCCCCTTGCAAGGCTTATGTTTAACCTGATACGATTTATAAAATGAAAATCTCACTGAACTTGAATAAACATTGTATTCAAACTGAGATCAAAAGACAATATAACAAATTGATTTCAGAATATTTTAAATCAGGCCAGACTGAAAATAAAGATATGATTGAAGCTAAAATCGATCTTTTCCAGCATGCTTTAGAAAACTTTGACTTTGGCCGGCTGCGATCAAGATTTCCGGAACTAAACGGCGGCGGAAATGACGACATTGCCATTTCCAGAGGGCCTGAAAACCAGCTAACAATCCTTATTAACAACAGGCCTATTGATGAGACATATTAAATTTACAAACTATTATAAGTCATACCACCAGCATGGTGGAGACTTCGGGAACCAGATGATGATGCGGCTGCTGATCAAGTGGCTTTGCCTGACGGCAGCCATTCTCTTCACATCATATTTTCTTGACGGAATCACGGTTACAGGATTTTTCAGCGCATTTTTCACGGCCGCAGCATTGGGTATTTTAAACCTGTTTTTCCGGCCATTGCTCTTTATACTTACCCTTCCGATTAACATCATGACCCTTGGATTTTTTACATTTGTCATCAATGCGCTTATGCTGAAAATGGCCTCCGGCCTGATTCCCGGGTTTACCGTTGTCGGATTCTGGACCGCGGTATTCGGTTCTCTGCTCATCAGCATCGTCAACTGGGTGCTGGGCGCATTGATTCAGGAAAAAAGGAGTTCCGAATATTCGAACAGGTCATTTTCTGATGAACAATCAGACACAATAGAACTGGAAAAAAAAGACGATAAGTGGGAATAACCTTTTTTTTACCCGAGCAAATACATGCAGGCAATTACGGCAAACACAACCCCGGCGACATCCGCAGTCAACGCGGCTGCCAGGGTATGCCGCAATTTTTTCACCTGAACGGCACCGAAATAAACTGCCAAAACATAAAAAGTCGTCTCTGTTGATCCCTGCAAGGTACTAACCAGATACCCGACATAGCTGTCCGGCCCGATGGCAGGGTCATTGATCACTGAAGCCAGAATTCCGTATGCACCGGAACCGGATAAAGGACGCAGCAGGGCCATGGGAAGTGCTTCGGCAGGGAGGCCGACTTTGCCGGTCCATGCCCCCAGAAAACTTACCATGGTATCCATGGCGCCGCTGGCCCGGAACATGCCCACAGCCACCAGAATCGCCACCAGATACGGGATGATTTTTATGGCCACCTGGAATCCTTCTTTGGCGCCTTCCACAAACACCTCGTAAACACTGACATGCCGGATGACGCCAAACAGCAAAAAGCCGATCATCAAAGACGGGATGATCCACGGTGAAATCGTTTTACCATAAACAACCGTCAGCGGAATAAAAGACGCCAGGACTCCCATCGCAAGGACACTGACCCACAGCGGATACCCGGCTTGGGCTTCTTCATTTTCCCCGGCAGAGCCCGTTTGACCGTTATCTGTTTCAACATCATTACCTATCTCTTCCGGGGCATTTTCATCATTTTTTGATCTTGTAAAACGACAATAAAGCTTGGCCGCAATGATGGCCACAGCCGTTGATCCCATGGTGGCAAACAAGGTGGTGGGCAGAATTCCTGCGGGATCTACCGATCCAGCCGCGGCCCGCAAGGCAATGACGCCGGTGGGCAAAAGCGTAATATTGGATGTATTAATGGCCAGAAACAATGCCATGGAATCCGTGGCCGTCCCTTTTTTAGGATTGAGTTTATCAAGCTCCTGCATGGCCCGGATACCAAACGGCGTGGCAGCATTCCCCAGGCCCAGTGCGTTTGCCGACATATTTAAAATCATGGCGCCCATGGCCGGATGATCCGCCGGAACATCCGGAAACAGCCGCACCATCAATGGACGAATCAGGCGGGAGATCACTTTAAGGAGCCCGCCCTCTTCCGCGATTTTCATCAAGCCCAGAAACAGGGTCATGACACCCACAAGGCCGATGGCCAGCTCAACCGCACCGCTTGACGACTCCACCATGGCAACGGACAAAGCTTCAATGGGAGATGTCATTCCTTCAACCGGCACCCATAAAATCTGATGCCACCCGGAAAATACAAACGCGATCAGAACAATTAAAAAAAAGACAAGATTCATAGTTTCAATTCAAGTTGCTGAAAATTTTTCTTCTTTGAAGTTGCGGCAGTGGCTGCTTTCGGGGATTTCCGACCTCCCGGTTCTTCGAAATATGTTACTTCAAAACACCCCTTTCCTGTTTTTTCAGCTGATTGAAGTAAATTAAACATCAGATTTTTTTCCTGATTCATTATCACAGGAAATCCGTAATGCCCATTGGTATGCTTGAAGGACTTTTTCGCCTGGATACGATCTTGAATAAACGCCTCATGCTGCTGGAGTCTTTCCCGGATACGATGATTGGCGAAATCCACAATATTTTCCACCTGGGCCTCGATAATATCAGCAAAACTTTTATCAATCTCTATACCCACACTGTTTCTGCAGGCGGCCATGGCCGCAAGCATGGTGGTGCCCGTTCCCAGAAACGGGTCCAGCACGATATCTCCCTTTACGGAGTACATGTTGATCAGGCGGTAGGGCAATTCAAAAGGAAAGGCCCCGCTCCGTTTTCGGGTACTTTTATCTATCAACGCCTGACGAGCACCTTTCAAATCCATCCAGACATCCGAAAACCACTGGTTCCGTTCCTCCCAGAACAGGGCACTGCTCTGACGGTTGGCCCGGGCGCTCGGAAAATCGAATTCCCGTTTTCCGCCTTTTCGCAATATCAGGACATATTCATGTTCCAACGTCACATAGGCTCCCGCCGGAAGCACGCCTGAACCCATAAACTTGTTGGGCGCGTTGGTCTGTTTCCGCCAGATCACCGCCGGAAGCGGAGAAAGTCCCCGCTGCTGAAGGGCTGATAAAATTCTGGCGTGATTCGGATACAGCATAAATTTATCATTTATGGTGCGAACCGCATCACCAATATTGATACAGGCAAACCCGCCGTTTTTTAATACGCGAACCACCTCATCCCAGACACAATCCAGATCCTGATGCATCAGTTGAAATGCGGCTTCACCGTCATTTGCTTTAAGGGCTGCCCTGGTCTTGGGATTATTTTTTGTAAACAGCTCATCCCACATCTGAATCATGGGGTATGGAGGAGAAGTGACAACCAGATCAATGCTGTCAGGTCTGACGGCTTTCATTTTTTTTGCATTTTGGAAAACTATTCTATGTTTTGTTTTCATAAGTTTGGGTTCTTTTTCTTACTCGACCAACGCGGCGACACCTTTAACAATCCGCAAAATCTCTTCCGGGTCATCGGTGATCTTTAAAATATCAAGATCATCTGCTGAAATCATCTTATCTTTCAGTAGTGTGGCTTTAATCCATTCAATCAGCCCCCCCCAGTATTCGGAACCAAACAAAATGACCGGCAGGGGTTTCACCCGTTTGGTCTGGATCAGGGTTACGGCTTCAAAAAGTTCATCCATTGTGCCGAACCCGCCCGGCATAATGACATATGCCATGGCATATTTCACAAACATTACTTTTCGGACAAAAAAATAGTTAAATTCAACTTTGATATTGGAATAGGGATTGGGTTTTTGTTCCATTGGAAGCACAATATTAAGACCGACTGATTTCCCATTTTTTTCAGCAGCCCCTTTATTGGCGGCCTCCATAATACCTCCACCCCCGCCGGTGATAATTGAAAAACCGTTCTCTACCAGCAGCCCTGAGAGTTCAACGGTTTTCTGATAATAAGGATCTTCCGGTTTCATTCTGGCAGATCCAAAAATGCTCACAGCCGGCCCCAGATCATGTAATTCCTCAACGCCTTCAACAAATTCTCCTATAATTCGAAAGATTCGCCAGGACTCGCTTAGCCCCATCTCATCAATAAGATATTGTTTCTCCATTATTTTCCT
>JAOZOL010000498.1 GCA_029933295.1 Desulfobacterales bacterium
GGCACAAGGGCTAGGAAGAAAAGTTAAGTCTCCATAGTCAATTCTAACACAAGGCGGGGGATGACATGGTCAAGTAAAAGTAGACACTTTTATTTGACTATTTCAATTAGGAAAGGTAGGTTGTTTAATATTCCAACTGTAACTTGCAATTTTCATCACCATATCAGGATGGAGATTTCTTAATCTTCCAAGTTACTCCATGATAAACTATTGCCGCAGGTAGTGTGTGGCGCTAATATAAATAAGATTCAGCGATGCAACGAAATCCAAAGTGGACCAGAGATGAATTGATTATTGTCCTAGATGTTAGATCTTTATTTTTGAGTTAATCCCCTCCAAATTGAGAAAGGAAAAAGTGATGAAAACTTGGATAGGAATTTTTCTTGGCCTCCTGATTTTCCTTTCTCCTACGACTATTTTTGCCAGTGGGCACATTACCACTTGGTCCGAAGAGACCGATAGTCCGCCTTCTGGGGAATATTTCCATGCCAACAACGAACCGACAAAATTCTGCGATCCCGGATTTTATGCTATGGGCCCCGATGATTTGGGAGGGTTGCGGACATGCATGATAGCGACCTGGCCTTGCGACAAATTCTGGCTTTCCATTGATATCGTCTCGTACGCAACGGAAGCCGAAGCCCAGGCCGTATGGAACACGTTTATCAGCAAAAGATCTATGCAGGATCTATTCACATATCATAGTGATTACGTCATGGTATCGGAGTCAAACCGCCTGCTCATAAAAGGCGGGAAGTATCTCGATCACAATCAGAACTGCGATAACTGCTATGGCTATTTAGACCTTTTCGCTGTCTATCGGGGATGTCTGATAAAGATAGGCAGAACGAGAATATCTTCGGGAATAGAAACCCCTCCGCTTGGCGTGGCTCAATCATGCTGGCAAGAGGCATATACTTATATCAAAGCTCTTATTGACAGAAAACGCGGGCTGACGGGAACCCCTCCAACCATTACGCTTGAACCTTCCACTTATCCTGAGTTCCAGATAAATATCCTTGAGGAAAAAGGGTTCACGATCAAGATCCGTGATGAAGATGGAGTGAAGGACAGCCAGGGCAACTGGAAGCTGAATCTGACCACCCTGGCTTTTACAACGGATGGAATAGACAATTCCATGAACTTCATTGATACGGCCGCCAACCAGGGTATTATTTCCGCATCTGTCGATGAAAAGGAGGTTCGTATAAACATCAAACCTGATCCAAAGCTGTTCATGTTGAGACAGAATGTGTTTAACATCTTGCAGAATGGTGAACATACCATCGGGCTCCAAATATGTGACACCGACGGCCACTGTGGAAAGTCCGAATACACACTTTATTTCGGTCCCTTCGTCCTTGTTGGATCGGTTACGGATCTGCGTTGCACCCAAGGAAAAGAACAACTGGACCTCGGAAGGATTGTTCTGGGGAATATGGGACACGCAAGCCCGTTGACCAGCCTTTACATGGCACTCATAAATGCTGATAATCCAGATGAATACTGGTGTATTGCAGAAGCGAAGGCCGGCGACGGATGGGAAGATTTTTTTTGGTTTGAAGGAGCTATGGTGTCGTTTGTCGACGGGATCTCCTTGCCTGAAGCTGCTTTTATAACGGCAGAGCACCTTCCGTTGAATCTTCACTTCAGCGTAGCAAAAGGTCAAAATAAAATCGAGCGATTTCCTGCCGGAAATTACAGATTCGTCGCTCTTCTCATGGATTATACCAGCGGAGCGGATAAATGGGATATCAAGGATGTCAAGACTTGCAGCTTACCATAAAGTAAATAAGTGGACATCTTTGGACCCGTCGTAATCAAAGTCAGCATTT
>JAOZOL010000124.1 GCA_029933295.1 Desulfobacterales bacterium
AAAAACTCTATCTAACAAAGCCCTAATCGCTAAATGCGTTTAGGGCTTTTTCTTTTTTATGCAGAACAAAAAGACCGTGGCTGCTATCATAAATAGAGTTGACATTTTTTACTGATTTGATAGGTGATTAATCTTTAACATGCTATAATAATTAAAAACTCTATTTATATTGGATGGACAAAGAATATGCAGATAACAGAAATACTGGCCCGGAATTTCAGACGATATGGTGATGAAATTGCATTAATTGAGCGTGATCCAGCCTTAAATAAACGCACTGAAATCACATGGCGGGAATTTTATCATCAGTCAAACCGGCTGGCAAACGGCCTGATTGATTTTAACATAACCCCCGGAGATCGGATTATTCAACTAATGATGAATTGCATTGAATGGCTTCCTGTTTATTTTGGCATTCTGCGTGCCGGTGCCATTGCAGTTCCCGTAAATTTCAGGTTTGATGCAGATGACATCAGGCGATGCGCCGGTCTTGCCGAGGCAAAAGCGATTGTTTTTGGGCCTGAATTTATTGACCGGATAACTCAGATAAAAACGGATCTGGATAAAACAATAAATACCTATATTTACGTCGGTGATCCGGAAAAAAAACCTCAATATGCGATTTTATATTCAGAGGCACTGTCGGCAGGCAAAAAAGAAGAACCGGATGTTCTTATCGATCTTTATGATGGGGCTGGAATATATTTTACCTCAGGTACCACCGGCCACCCCAAAGGGGTTTATTTGCAGCACCGGCATCTGGAGTTTTCCTGTTATATTGAAAACCAACACCACAAGCAGGTCCATACGGATAATTTTCTGTGTATTCCGCCCCTTTATCATGCCGGTGCAAAAATGCACTGGTTCGGTAATTTCCTGGTAGGTGCAAAAGCGGTTATCTTAAAAGGCGTCAACCCGAAAGCGATCCTTGAAGCCGTGTCTGAAGAACGGGCCACCATTGTGTGGCTTCTGGTTCCCTGGGCCTATGATATCCTTCTTGCTTTAGACAGCAAAGACATTGATTTAAATAATTATCATTTGGACCAGTGGCGGCTCATGCATATCGGTGCCCAGCCGGTTCCCCCCAGTTTGATCCAAAAATGGAAAATATATTTTCCAAAACATGAATATGACACCAATTACGGGCTGACTGAAGCGACCGGTCCGGGATGTGTGCATCTGGGGCTTGAAAATTATCACAAGGTCGGCGCCATCGGTATTCCGGGATTTGACTGGGAATGTAAAATCATCGATGAAAACATGAAAAACCTGCCGCCTGAAAGTCCGGGAGAACTTCTTGTTAAAGGACCGGGCGTAATGAAAGGATATTATAAAAACGAAAAAGCAACCGCATCAACATTAAAAAATGGATGGCTCCATACCGGTGATATTGCCCGTATGGATAAAGACGGGTTTATCTGGCTCATTGACCGTAAAAAAGATGTCATCATCAGCGGTGGAGAAAATATTTTCCCCAATGAAGTTGAAAATTTTTTAATGACAAATCATAAAATCTATGATGCCGGAGTGATCGGCATTGCTGACGAACGCCTGGGAGAAATCGTTGCCGCGGTCATCGCGCCAAAACCCGGTTGCGAAATTTCAGAACAAGAAATCCTGAAATTTTGCGAAACCCTGCCCCGGTATAAACGGCCCAGAAAAATATTCTTCGGGCAAATTCCGAGAAACCCGACGGGTAAAATTGAAAAACTGAAATTAAGAGATCATGTCAATGGTATCACGAAAAAATAAATTTACATTTTCATGATACCTCAAAGTATCCACATGGAGACACGGATATCAATTTTGTGGCAAATTGCTGCATAAAAGCTGCCAAGGAAAATAAGTCTAAAACAATCTGGTCAGGCGACCGGCATATCAAACAAATCTTAAACGCATTGTATACACATTCAAACCTGACAAAAGAGTTTCCTCAGATTTATCTTCGCGCAAGTTATTTACCGCTTTATTTTAACCAGCTCTTCCCCAATTAAAACCGGACAAAAAAAATCGTTTGTGATATGTATGGATTTATTTACAATTATCTCGAATAAGGATTAAATATGGCGTCAAATGGTATCGAACACATCGGACTGGTGGTAAAAGACAGCAAAAAAATGGCGGACTGGTATCATGCGGCTTTGGGGTTTATCATATTAAAGTCGGTTGATACAGACACCGGCCATGTGGCTTTTATTCAATGCAGTGAAACCGGACTGATATTTGAACTGATCACAGACAAAACACTGGCACCCATCGAGGCTGCATTGACACATCCCCTGCAGGTTCATATTGCATTTAAAAGCAAAGATATTGAAACGGATAAAAACAGGCTTCTGGAAATGGGGGCAGAATTTGTCACCGATTGTACGACAGATGACCCGGATGCCCGAGTGCTCATCGTAAAAGACCCCTGGGGCAATTACATACAGCTGGCCCGGCGGAAAGATGCGTTTTATTTATAAGGCTTCAGCGCTGGAATAACAAGGAGTTCCAATGATGGAATTTGCATCCGCAACTCAACTGGTCGCAACAATTAAAAAGAAACAGGTCAGCGCGGTTGAATTGCTTGAATTTTATATTGATCGAATAAACCGGTTAAATCCCCGAATCAATGCCGTTGTGGCAACGGATTTTGACAATGCGCTGATTCGCGCTAAAAAGGCGGATGAAGCATTGACGCGCGGGGAGGACTGGGGGCCCCTGCATGGCCTTCCCATGACCATCAAAGATTCAATTGAGGTGGCGGGGATGCCATGTACATCCGGTTCCCCAAAGCTAAAAGAGCACATGCCCGAAAGAAATGCGGATGTGATTGAACCGCTGCTGGATGCCGGGGCCGTGATATTCGGCAAAACCAACCTGCCGCTTTTTGCGCAGGATTTCCAGAGTTTTAACGACGTCTACGGCCAGACAAACAACCCCTGGGACATGACCCGGGTTCCGGGCGGATCATCCGGAGGTGCGGCGGCGGCCCTGGCAGCCGGGCTGACCGGCCTTGAAATCGGGAGCGATATCGGCGGATCAATCCGCAATCCCGCGCATTTTTGCGGGGTTTACGGGCACAAACCAAGCTTTGATATGATATCCTTTCGCGGACACATCCCGCCGTTTCCGGGGCTTTTTCCCGGCGATTACGCATTGGGCGGTGATATTGCCGTCATTGGCCCTCTGGCAAGAAGTGCCGAGGATCTGGATCTGGTCATGGATATTATTACTACGCCCAATAAACCGCTGCGAACCGCGTGGAAGCTTGAATTGCCGCCTCCACGAAAGGAAAATATCAAAGATTTCAAAGTAGGCGTATGGCTGGATGACCCGGATTTTCCGGTTGATGGCTCTGTCGCCGATTGTCTTAGCAATCTGATTGATGCGCTGGCAAAAGAAGGTGTGGGCATTGAAGAAAAAAAACCGGATATTGATTTTAAAGAATGTCATGATATTTATCTCAAGCTGTTGACTGCCGTGCCCAATGCCGGGATTTCAAAAGACGTTTTTGATGACTTTGTAAAACAGGCCGCAAATCTGGATAAAAATGATAAAAGTTTTTTCGCACAATTGATCAGGGGAACCACCATGCTGCATCGCGACTGGGTTGTGTTGGACTATATGCGTCTGATGATGCGGCAGAAATGGGCTGATTTTTTTAAAAGTTTTGATGTCCTGTTATGCCCGGTTGTTCCGGTGACCGCTTTTGCGCATGATCATGGCGATTTTTTTAATCGGACCCTTAAAGTTAACGGCAAAGATCAGCCTTATATGGATACGATGTCGGCCTGGGCCGGACTGACCTGCGTATCGTATCTGCCGGCCACGATCGCACCGGCAGGAACAGCAAAAGACGGACTGCCGGTGGGCGTTCAGATCGTTGGCCCGTACCTTGAAGACCGGACACCCATCTGTTTTGCCAAACGATTGGCAGAAATAACACCGGGATTTGTACCGCCGCCGGGATTTTAGTGCTGAATTTTTTCATGGAATTTTTATTTTATAAAAGTTACATATATTGGCATTCATAAGGAAGATTTGGGCATGAAGTATGAAATAACCTATATCCAGGAGAATTGTTCAGGATGTCTTCGTTGTCAGCTGGCCTGTTCCCGGGCATATGCCAGAAGTTTTCAGCCATCTGCAGCCTGCATCAAGATTGAGAGCCGGGGAGCAGAATACCGTATAATTTTTACAAAAGATTGCGTGGAATGCGGTTTTTGTGCTGATAATTGTTTATTCGGCGCGCTCACCAAAACACCTAAGGAGGTGACGGCATGATCAAAGGAGGATTTGCCGGACGGATTCTGCATGTGAACCTCAGTGAACAACGGACATGGACCGAGCCCGTAGACGATGCTCTTGCCAGAGATTATGTGGGCGGTTTGGGGATTTGCATCAAGCTGGCGTCGGATCTCATCCCCCGGGGTGTGGAACCGCTGTCTCCGGAAAGCGTTTTTGTTCTGGGCGTCGGCCCCCTGGTGGGAACAGACTTGCCATCATCATCGCGCATGTATGCGGTGGCCAGGCTGCCGGCCAGCGGGACCGTGGGCTGGTGTGGCGCAGGCGGATATACCTTTGGCGCCCAGTTAAAGTATGCGGGATATGACCACATTATTGTCTCCGGCATGGCTGACAAGCCCGTATACATAAATATTGAAGATGCCCGGGTTGACATCCGGGATGCAGGTGCCATGTGGGGACTGGGCATAGACGATACATGCGAGTCGGTCTACAGGGATCTTGACGCACAGGCGGGTGTAATAGCCATCGGGCAGGCGGGTGAAAACAAATCCGCCATAGCCATGGCATTTGTGGATCGTATTTCCACCCTGGGCCGGGGTGGTTTTGGTGCGGTCATGGGAGCAAAAAACTTAAAAGCCATTGTGGTGCAGGGCTCCGGCGGTATAACGGTGTCTGACCGGAAGCGCTTCAATAAACTCAGTCGTTCGCTGCTCAATTCTTTTCGGGAATACAAATATCTTAAGGAATGGCAGGAATTAGGGATGCTTAAGGCTTTTCCCATGGTTCCGATTGATGTATATAAGCGCATGAAAGAAAGGCGGACGGCCTGTGTGTCCTGCCCTGTCGGTTGCAAGGAAGTGGTTCGCATTCCAGACGGTCCTTTTGCCGGTCTGGTCAAGCACACCAGTTCAGCCCTTAATCTGTTTACGCCCATGATGTACGGCATGCAAGACCCATGGGAAGCTGTAAAACTGATTACTGATCTTGATTCATACGGCATGGATATGTTCGAATTTTTCGGCTTGATGGGAATGGCCCGGGAGCTGGCAGGCTCCGGGGTGATCTCTCTTACGCCCGAAGAACCTGAAATCGATTTAACATCTTTTTCTTCCATGTCGGCCTGGGCGGAAAGGATCGCCCGGCGGCAGGGAACGGGAGATCTCCTGGCAGACGGATTTAGCGCGGTATTGGAAAAGTTGGGGAATGAAGCCAAACAACATGCTCCGGCGCTGATCAAGGGTATACATCCGTATGCCGGCCCGGGAGCTGCACTGCCCTGGGACAGGTTCGGGACAATGGAACTGGGACAGGTACTGGACCCTCGGGGCCCTCATGTGGGCTCAGGCGGATCACCGACCTATTTTGCGATACGTCCGCTGGAGGTATTTCCAAAACATTTAAAACGAATGGGTATTCCGGAAAATGTTGTGGATCGTATTCTTGGGCCTGACCGAAACAAACTGCATGTGGGACGTCTGTTGCGGTATTCACATGCCTGGTTTGCCATGCTGGGATCTTTGGGTATTTGCGCCAGGGGGCAGGTGAACCGATTCTACAATGCCGATCTTTGCGCCAAAGCTTATGAGGCCGCCACAGGAATTCCCACGTCAACGGACGATCTCCGAAAACGGGTCGACCGGGTCTGGACCACGTTTCGAGAGTTAAATATCCGGGAAGGCCTGGATGCTTCAAAGGAAGCCCTGCCCGATCAATGGTTTCGCGAATCCGGATTCAAGGAGTATCTCACCGGCGAACCCCTGAGCAAAAAACAGGCTGAAGAAATGAAAAAAGAATATTTTGATGAGTGGGGATGGGAAGGATGAAATAACATAACCCAGGGGCTTGACCCAACCAATAAATATACTTTTTGCTCAGTGATTAATCAGCTCTAACCTTTTATTATTGGAATGTTTTTGGTCATATCATGAAAAAACCTGTTTACCTTGACTACAACGGCACCACGCCCCATGACCCCAAAGTTATTGAGGCCATGAGGCCGTTTATGGAAACCCAATTCGGCAATCCGTCCAGTTCCCACTGGTATGGGATTGCCCCGCGCAGGGCGGTTGAAACAGCCAGGGCCCAGGTGGCATCAATTTTAAACTGTGAAACCGAAGAGATTCTGTTTACCAGCGGCGGGACGGAATCCAACAATCATGCCATCAAAGGGATTGCCCGGTTGTTGAAAGACCGGGGCAATCATATTATAACTTCAGAAATAGAACATCCGGCAGTGCTGGAAGTGTGTAACATTTTAGAATCAGAGGGGTTTTGCATTACCCGTCTGCCGGTGGATAAAACCGGCATTGTCCGGGTTTCAGATGTGGCCAAAGCCATCCGAAAAGAGACAATCCTTATCACGATCATGCATGCCAATAATGAAACCGGTTCCCTTCAGCCCATTGAAGCGATCGGGCAACTGGCACATGAAAACAATATCATCATGCATACGGACGCGGCCCAGTCCGTGGGAAAGATTCCAACCGATGTAAAAAAAATGAACGTGGATCTGATGTCTGTTGCAGGTCATAAAATATACGCCCCTAAGGGGATCGGGGCGTTGTATATCCGGAATCTGCTGGCCCTGGAGCCGTTTTGTCACGGTGCAGGCCAGGAGAATGGCCGACGGGCCGGGACGGAAAATGTGATTGAAATTGTGGGTCTGGGCAAAGCCTGTGAAATCGCAAAACAGGATCTTGAACAAAACATGGCCCACATGAAAAGTCTCCGTGACCGATTGCACGATGGCCTCATCGCTAAAATTGACGGTGTTCGATTAAACGGAAATGCGGATCTCCGGTTGCCCAACACTTTAAATCTTTCATTTTTTAATCTGGAAGCCAACCGGATACTTGAAGAGATCGGGCTGGAAGTGGCGGCATCAGCCGGTGCGGCCTGCCATTCAGGCATTGTGAAAATTTCTCATGTCTTAACCGCAATGGGGGTTCCTGAAGACTGGGCAAAGGG
>JAOZOL010000499.1 GCA_029933295.1 Desulfobacterales bacterium
AATCCTATATGTGTTACTTGACCCGTTCTGGTCTTCTCGCCGCCATACCGGAAAAATATCGGTTTCTGGATGCGTTATTTTTTAGGTAACCATGTGGAAAAAGGTAACACCACTAATATTTCTGCCAGATATCTATCGTCTCACCCGGGTTATCAATAATCAATCTGTTTCCACGCCATCTTCTATCAACTGCCGTCCTTATACTGTTCCCGTAATTATGCCTAGATATATATCTCTTTAATAGTGAAAAAAATAGGTTGATTTTTCTCTTTTTATAAGATAAAAAAGTTCCATGAAAACAATTCTGAGCCAACTTTTTGATGATTTTCAGGAACGGGAACTACCATCTTGTAAAAGGCGGGAGCAACAGTTTTCAAGCATTCCCGGCAAGGCAAATGTCGCAATCGGCATGCGCCGGACCGGTAAGACCTTTTTTGTTTACCAGAAGATAGACGATCTTCTGGGGGCCGGAATCACTAAAGACCGAATTTTTTATCTTAATTTCGAAGATGATCGTCTGTTTGGATTTACGGTTAATGATTTTCAGACCATACTTGACGTTTACTATGCCAAATATCCTGACAACCGGGGGACCACCGTCTATTTTTTATTTGATGAAATCCAATGCGTTGAACATTGGGAACAATTTGTCAGAAGAGTACTGGACAGTGAAAATATACAGATATATCTAACCGGATCTTCCGCTAAATTGCTCAGTAAGGAGATTGCTACCAGTCTCAGGGGCCGGGCTCTGGTGAGCGAGATATTTCCGTTCAGTTTTACTGAATTTTTGCTCGCCAACTCAATTTTCTCCCGGATCCCACAATCATTCAGCAGCACAACACAGGCTAAACTGCGCAAAGCCGCAGCCAATTATTTTGCTGTCGGCGGTTTTCCGGAAGTCCAGAATATCCAACGTCATCTGCGTACGGAAATACTGCAGGGTTATATTGATGCCGTTCTCTTGAAAGATGTCGTCGAGAGGCATCGGGTCAGCAATGTCACGGCGCTTAAATACCTGATCCAATCCATCACTCATGCTTCGGGGTGTCAATTCAGCGTTAACAAGTTTTATAACATGTTGAAAAGCATGACCGTCAAATGTACTAAAAACAACCTTTATGAATATCTCGATTACCTGATTGAAGCTTATCTTTTTTATCGGGTTCCGATTCACAGTCGGTCCGAAAAAGCCCGCATAGTTAATCCCGCCAAGATTTACACCATTGACACCGGCTTGTTAAACGCCCTGACTTATCGCAATGTAGCTAACGACGGGCTCTTTTTGGAAAATCTTGTATTTATGCATCTGCGGCGAGTTGGGTATGAGGTTGAATATCTCCACCCCCGGGCTGGAGGCGAAGTTGATTTTGTCGCCCGGCGGAAAAGTACCGGAGAAGTTGTTCTGATTCAAGTTTGCTGGGATATTTCAGACCCCAAAACTTTCAGGCGTGAGCTTACAGGTTTGCAGAATGGTATGCAGGAGTTGTCGATAAAAAGTGGTACGATTATTACCTGGGATGATGAATCTACAACCAGCAAAGATGGTGACATTGCCATCATTCCGGTTTGGAAATGGCTTTTAGGCATGAAGCTCGATTGATAATCAGAAAAGCGCACCACGGGGTAAACCTGATTTTCGCAAAGCAGCCGGATTAGGGCCGCAAATCTGGCAAACCGCTGACAGTGATCGCTATCTGTATTGGCAAAACCATTTCTCTCTTCACTTTCGACATCCTGTCGGTATTGAATATCTTTCAAGCGAGTTAAAAAAATGATGAATGGTATCTCGCTTGAATGAACAGGAGAGACGTGCTATAGCTTTCCTGC
>JAOZOL010000500.1 GCA_029933295.1 Desulfobacterales bacterium
CTGCGCCCATGAAGAGTACGTTTTCCGGCCGGTTAACCGTTATTTTTTGATGTTAAATTTAGATATCAGTCTGGAAAGATATGTGCGTTGAATACCCATAACGGCAGCTGCTTTACTACGATTTCCGTTTGTATGTTTTAAGTTGACCTCAATGAATCTTTTTTTAAAGTCATCAAGCGCTTCCTGGAGCGTTGCGCCGAATTTAACACGATTGATCGTTGCTTCACCGTCGATTATCGGCAGGTCTTCGGGTATGATCTGTTTTCCGTTTCCCATTACCACCGCGCGTTCTATGGCATTTCTTAATTCTCTGATATTGCCCGGCCAATCATATTTAATCATTTTATCCATGGCCGGTTTGGAAATTTCGATTTGATAATTTCCTTTTTCTTTTTTAAAAAAATCGGCAAAGTACCGAGCAATTAACGGGATGTCTTCTTTACGATCCCTTAACGGCGGAGTATGCAGCTTAACCACATTTAAGCGATAGTATAAATCTTCCCTGAATTTTCCGTTTGCAACCCCTTCGGCAATGTCCTGGTTGGTTGCTGCAATGACTCGAATATCAATGGAGATCGGCGCATTACCACCAACACGATAAAAAATACCATCCTGCAGCACACGGAGGATTTTTGCCTGCATAGTGGGGCTCATTTCACCGATTTCGTCTAAAAACAATGTGCTTTCGTCAGCCAGTTCCAGTTTTCCGATTTTCTGTTCACTGGCACCGGTAAAGGAGCCCCGCTCATGGCCGAATAATTCAGCTTCCAGCAATGATTCAGGGACTGCTGCACAGTTTATAGTGATCATGCGCCGGTTTTTTCGAGGGCTTGCCTGATGAATCAGCCGGGCCAACAGTTCTTTACCCGTACCGCTTTCTCCCAAAATCAGTGTGCTGGCGTTTGAATCAGCCACTTTAAGCGCATCAGCCAGCACATCTTTAATCGCCTTGCTTTCTCCGATAATATTGTGATTGAGTTCAAGGGCTTGCTTTAATCCTTCATTCTCCTGCTGGACCAGCCGGAATTTTCTTGCATTTAGGATGGCCAGAGCTGCCAGATCGGAGAATACGTTTAACAATTCAATATCATTTTGTTGAAACGTGTCACCGCCTGCTTTATTAATAAATTCTATGGCTCCGATTACTTTATCCTGAACCTTCATCGGAACACAGGCAATTGATCGGGTCTTAAAGCCGATTTTATCACTGATGCTTCGGTGCCACCTTTTATCCCTGGCCACGTCTTTTATTAAAAGTGATTCGCCAGTTTCAGCCACATGCCCCACAATGCCCTGGCCGAGCTTGATGTCAAATTGCTTTACTTCATTTTTTTTCATGCCGGTGGTCACTTTAAAATACAGCTTGTTTGTTTTTTGATCCAGGAGCAGCAACGAACTGGCTTTTGCACGCATGATGCTGGTTCCTGTCTCAAGTATAAGCTCAAGAAGCTGATTTAAGTCATGGGCAAAGGAAACCCATGTTGAAATTTCTTTTAAAGAATCAATGGAAATTTCTTTATGATTATTTAATGGCTTCATCTGTTTTGTGTTTTTATTTATTTATTTTTAAGCGAACCCTTCGTGTTTAATTAAACATTTCATATTAAAACAGATAAAAAGTCAAGCTGGATTGATTGGGAGGGCGCACGACTCCGTCATTTTCGAATACCCCGATCAAAACCGTGCAACGTCAGAAAAGGGAATGAAAATGGCCGCTCAGATAACTCAACTTTCTGACTTGATGCTATCATTGATATTCTTAGCAAAACTGTCATGTTGTTGAGGCATGTTTATCGGGTTGACGGTTGCCAGTATACGGTTACC
>JAOZOL010000501.1 GCA_029933295.1 Desulfobacterales bacterium
GAATAACAATCATATCTACAATTCTTTCATTTTTCAAGCCAATTGTGTCTTCTTGTCACAGCCAGTAACGCCATGGCTGCGGTGAGCCCTTTAGAATGCGCTTGCGTTTATTGACGCAGGCAATGCAGTTGCATCCCGGTGTCAGCGAATGGGGACCTTTTTTCTTAGACAAGGCCATGCTTTCGTCGATCATCTCCACAATCAAACGCCAGTCCGCGTCCCGGCGTTTTTTTTCGGATTTATTATACATCTGTTTTCCCATTTCCTAAGCCGGTTTCGTGTCAATTTCGAGTAACGCCAATAGGGATGTCAGTTGTTCTGAAACATGAAATCTGGCGGCGAACTTTTGCAATTGATTAACATTTATCGGATTGAATGCCGGGTCCAGAAATCCGGCGGTAACAGACCTGAACAATGTATCGATATCAGCCATATCTTGGGCTCTCCGGTCACTGTTGTTTGCAATGGCCATAAGCTTGAGTACTACGTAATCGGTTGGCTGCACGACCGGTACAACTCCGATGATCTCATCATTTATATCAATTGCGCCCTTAAGCATTGTCCGCCCGTCATATGTATTGACAAACATGAAATCCACCTTGCCATACACACCGAGTTCCGAATCAAACTGGGCAAAACTACCGGTATCCTGAAAACAATCATATCCAAGATTTTTCATTACATCCAATATGATTTTTCGATGTAACTCATCCGATAAAAGATCAATATCCGCTGTAAAACGCGGCATCCCATATAACGATAACGCCATGGCACCGATAATTGCATGCGGCACTTTTTTTTGTGAGAGATTACCGCAGATAAGGGATAACACATGTTTCAGCTTGGGGGTTGTCATGTCAGAAAAATCATTTCCTTAAATTCACTCTCTGGTTATCCTCTTGGCTTTTTACGATTCCATTTCCGTCAATAGCCGGCTGATCGTTACCGGATAGGCACGCTCTCCTGTTTTATATGCCTCATCCAGGACTGAAACATTCCGGGCAAAGCTGTTGCGGATCTCATCAAGGGGCGGGAAAAACGCAATAATCCGGCCATTTTCCATGACAATTTCCAAAAGTGCCATCATATTATCTGTAATTGCTTCGCTTTTCAAGCCTATTGTGTCGCCAGCGAACCGACTCTTTTCATCGGTTTGCCGGAAGACCTGCTTTTCACCGGGCAGGTTGATTTTGCCGGAGCTGCGTTTCTGGATATTTTTGTCCTTATACCGCACCATTTTATAGACGATATCGAGATACGGCGCGTCTGCGGACACCCCCCATCTTGGTACCCACGCCAAACGCATCAATACAGGCGCCTTTTTTAATGATATCGGCGATTTTATATTCATCAAACCCGCTGGAGGCAAAGATTTTAACTTCCGGAAGCCCGGCGTCATTGAGTATTTATCGTACCTGACGGCTTAAGGTTGCCATATCCCCGCTGTCGAGCCGAACACCGATTAAGGCATTTCCCTTTTTTCCCATGGCTTGTGCCACGATGGCGGCATTTTTTGCGCCTTCAATGGTATCATAGGTGTCGATGAGAAAAACGGAATTTTTAGGATAAGTTTCCGCATATTTTTCAAACGCGGCGATTTCATTTTCAAACGCCGTTACGTAGGAATGGGCCATGGTGCCCGACACCGGGACGCCGAATAATTTTCCGGCCAGCACATTGCTGGTGGCGGAAAACCCGGCAATATATGAACTTCTCGCCACCCTTGTGGCAGCATCTTTTCCCTGGGGCCGGCGTGACGCAAAATCGATCAGAATGCGGCCGGCAGCCGCATGGACGCACCGGGCCGCTTTTGTGGCAATG
>JAOZOL010000502.1 GCA_029933295.1 Desulfobacterales bacterium
CGTTTTCTTCCAGAGAAATCCCGACCTGTAAAATCATTGCCGGGCCGATCAGGCCGTATACTGTTCGAACTTTATACTGAAAATCCGGCAGAGTCAGTGTCGATAAAACATGGTTTTTGCTGTTTTGCAGGGTATTAAATATGTTTGCAGCGGGTTTGATGCGATTCCAGTATGGCTCGCCTTCAAAGGCAAGCACCCGGCCATTTTTAGATAATAAACGGAAAAAAACATCTTCATCTTCTGATTCGACTTCCACCACCATATATCTTTTAACTTGCTCAACGCCCCCATCAGTCATTATTGTGGTAAACTCTTCAATCTCTTCCATGAGCTCGCGGTCGGAATCCTCCAGGGTAATCACGGAAATTTTATAATAAAAAATAGAAAGTGCCAGCAATGACGATATGGTAAAAATCAAAGCATACCAAGCAGTAAGCCTGAAAGCGAGCGTGCCGGTCAGATTAAAGATCCTCTTTAATAACATATCCGACGCCCCGAATGGTATGAATTAATTTGTTTTCAAAGTCTCTGTCCACTTTGTCCCTTAAACAACATATCCGTGCTTCCACCACATTGGTCTGGGGATTAAAGTTATAGTCCCACACATGTTCCATAATCATGGTTTTTGATACCACCTGGCCGGCATTTCGCATCAGATATTCGAGCAAAGAAAATTCCAGGGGCTGAAGTTCAATCTTTTCGCCTGATTTTTCGACTTTACGGGTGTGCAGGTCTATAGTTAAATCACCGACTTCAAGTTTAGAAGGATTCGTAAGACCGGTGGCCCTGCGGATCAGCGCCTGTACCCTGGCAAGAAGTTCCGAGAATGCAAACGGCTTGGTTAAGTAATCATCACCACCGATTTTAAGCCCCTTCACCCGGTCATCCACAGTTCTTTTGGCGCTTAATATTAAAACAGGTGTATTGATGCCGTTCTTCCGCATTTCTTCAATCAGCGTTAATCCGTCAATTCTGGGGAGCATGATATCAATTACCGCCACATCATAAGGCTCATTTAAGGCCATGTGCAGTCCATCCTCACCGTTTTCCATGTGATCCACGGCAAATCCGGATTCTCTTAAACCATTTGTAATAAACAATGCAATTTTTTTATCATCCTCGACAAGCAATAAACGCATCTTGATCATGACCCTTTATATGAGGAGAAGAAGCAAAAAACCCGCAATAGCCATCAGCAACAGGTCCAAAAGAACCACATAAAACATTGTGCCGAAAATAAAATCAGAAAATCCGAAACAATGATCAACAATCCCATTTATAAGAACTTTTTGAGATCCATCATCAGCAATAAAAACAAAAAAAACCGCAACAACGGACAATAACAGCCATTTTTTGAAAATAATTTTCATATTATTTCTCCATCCAAAACCTATTTTTTACGACTACCAATCCAAATATTATCAAAAAAGAATATTTTATGAAAATTAGCTGGATATTACGGAAAGATTACTATTTGGTAATGTTTGACTGGATATTACTGACTGCGGGCAGCCATTGCGGGTCGCCATTTGTCAGAATATGATTAAATCCTCATTCAGCCACACATTGTTGGTACCGGCAATTAGATTGACGCCCCATCCGGCTTTAATCAATGCAGGGCCGAGGATCGGCATACTCAGCCGAATGCTCTGCCCGGGGGACGACGAACGATAATCCAAAGGCCCCAGCCCGTGGTTATAATCAGATGGCATCATATCCGCTGCCGCCTGATTTATAGTAAAAAACAACACCAACAGGCAATAAAAAAAAATTGACATCATTTTGATTGCAAGTTATATTGATTGCAAACAATGGAGAT
>JAOZOL010000125.1 GCA_029933295.1 Desulfobacterales bacterium
TAATCATAATTTATTATCATCATTAAATCTTACAACGGAGGAAACTATTTATGACAGCAAAACAATGGAACAGTCCGCCTGAAATGCAGATCGATACGGATAAAAACTATAAAATTTCCATGAAGACCACCAAAGGTGAAATCGTGCTGGAGCTCTATCCGGAACACGCACCGAAAACAGTGAATAATTTTGTTTTTTTAAGCAATCAAGGATATTATGACGGCATATCATTCCACAGGGTAATCAGTGACTTTATGATCCAGGGAGGAGATCCCACGGGTTCCGGAAGTGGTGGCCCTGGTTACAAATTTGGAGACGAATTTGCGGGAAATCCGCTGACCCATGAAAAATGTGTTATCTCCATGGCCAACGCCGGACCGAACACAAACGGCAGCCAGTTCTTCATAACTCATTCTCCCCAGCCGCACTTAAACGGCAAACACACCGTGTTCGGAAAAGTCATAACCGGCCAGGACGTTGTGGATAAAATCCAACAGGGTGATAAAATGGAAAAGGTAACGGTGAGCGAGGAATAAAAATACAGGCTGAAGGGGGAAGGCTTTTAGTAAAAAAATTTAGCAATTTCAATATGCTTTTACCTTCAGCCTTCTACCTAATTCAATATGTCTTCTTTATTCAAAAACTGGGGGCTTAGTGTGCCTGACCGGTGTTACGGACAAAATAACAGGAATGAATTAGGATTAAGAATTGCCGGCAAAAGCCATTGTCTCTGACAGACTTCTAAAAAAATAATACAAGCCACTTAAACCGGCAATAATACGGTAAAGGTCGACCCCTTCCCCTCTTCGCTTTCAAGTTCAATGCTACCGTTCATGGAATCCACAAGGCCTTTTACAATGGGCAGGCCAAGCCCCGTACCTGTAATATATCGAGTATTGTCATCTTTCACCCGAAAAAACCGTTCAAATATTTTTTCCTGGTGTCTTTGCGGGATACCAAATCCATTGTCCACCACCTGAACCTTAATAAATTTTCCAGCCATCTGCGCTTTTACCATAATACTTCCACCATCAGGAGAATAATTGATGGCATTGGCAATCAGGTTTCCGAATATACTTTCAAGGGCCATGGGATCTGCAGTAATCATTGGAAATTCTTCTGTAGAAAGCTCAATGCCTAATGTCTGTTTTTTGGACTGAGCCCTTATCCCTAAAAACTCCACAATACTTTTCAATAAGTCTACAACCTGAATGGATTGGATGTTGTGCGATACGCCGCCGGCTTCAATGCGCGACAGATCCAGAAGATCCCCGATGAGTGATATCAAGCCATTGGTTTTTTCCTTGGCCCGCTCAATGAGATCCTGATCGACGTCGATCTCCTCTTCCGTCATATCATTTAATACCATGGCCAGCTGTTCGTGTATGGTGGAAAGCGGGGATCGAAGCTCATGGGAAACCTTTGCCACAAATTCGGACTTTAACTGATCCAGCATTTTCAAACTCGTGATATTGGAAAGGGTTACAACTGCGCCCATGCACTCTTCACGTTCATTTAATACGGGCCGGCCTCTTGCCATTAAATACTTATTTTCCGAAACCTGCATTTCATGGGTCGCAGCCTCACCGTCTTTTTCAAATTCCCCTTTAGAAATTTTCATGACCATATTGCAAAGCCCGTCGTCCGGCACATATGATTCCAATTTCTTTCCAGGTGTCAATGACGCATCCAGATCCAGACTTCCCAGAAAAGCCGGGTTCATAAAGACCACTTCCCCTGCCGTGTTTGTCACTACCACCGCAGTTGGGAGTGATTCAATAATGGTCCGGATACGGCTTTTTTCCATATCAAGGTCGATCAGCGTACGTGCACGCTCAGCCTGGAGTTTTTCAGCTTCCAAGGTCAACTGCAACTTTTCATTCGCTCTGTTGACCACAATTCTTAAATGTTCCGGTTCAAACGGCTTGGGAATAAAGTCATACACCCCCTGTTTCATGGCCTCAATGGCTGTTTCAATGGTGGCATACCCGGTAATGATAATCACGATAATCTGTTCATCAATGACCTGGATTCGTTTATGAAGCTCCAGTCCATCCATGCCGGGCATTTTTAAATCCAGAATCGCAATGGACACGGTTTCTTTTTCCAAAATTGCAAGCGCCTCTTCCCCCCGGCTTGCGGTGAAAACAACAAAACCCATCCGCTTTAAAATGCGCTCAATACCCTCACGGATATCGCGTTCATCGTCCACAACCAATATTTTTACTGCATCAGATATATCAGTCAATTTAATCGCCTCCATTTTTATTTTCCGCTAAAGGCATCTCAATAAAAAATGTCGTCCCCTTGCCCGGTTCGCTTTCAGCACGAATATGTCCGCCATGGTTTTTTACGATACCGTACACCATGCTCAACCCCAGACCGGTTCCTTTGCCCTGTTCCTTTGTGGTGTAGAACGGCTCAAAAATATGGGGGAGTACGTCATCCGGAATGCCGGTGCCGGTGTCTGATATTTCAACACATACCCTGTTTTTTTCACCCGAAAAATAAGTCGTTAACGTTAATTTTCCGCCATCTTCCAGAACGTCAGCCGCGTTTAAAATAATATTCATCACCACATGATATAATTGCTGGACATCTCCTTTAATCAGGGGCAAATCCGCAGCCAGATTCTTTTCGATTTCAATATTTTGAAAAATCGACTGGTTTTCCAGTAAAAATATTGTCCGTGAAATAATGGCGTTAACATCCTGGGGTTTCATTTCATGGCTGGTTTGGCGGGCAAATTCCAGAAGTTCCTTAACAATATCCTTGGCACGCATGGCATCATCTAAAACCCGTTGCAGATCTTCCAACGCTTCTTTTGGCAGATCATAATCCTCCATGACCAGCTTGGTGAACAACAGGATTCCGCTCAAGGGATTGTTTAACTGATGGGCCACACCGGCTGCCATTTTACCCAAAGACGCCATTTTTTCCGACTGGAGCAGTTGAACATGGGTCTGTTCCAGCTCCTTTTGCATCTTTATTTTTTCCCGCCGGTCATGAAAAAACCCGATGGTTGCCACTTTTTCATCGTTTTCATATACAATGGATGCATTTAACCGGATGGGAACAATATCTCCATCTTTACGCTTCCCGTCGATATAATACGATTTGAGCTTGCCCACACCGCCATATTCTTCGGAAAGAAGCATTTTCATCACTTCCCGCGCTCCGTCATCCGGGTAAACATCCCGGATGGTAATATCCTTTAATGCCTCTTCAACGGTATAACCGGTGAATTCCGAAGCTGCTTCATTAAAAATAAGTATCTTACCTGTCGGATCAGCTGCGATAACGCCGTCCACGGCGTTATTGATCAGATTTCTTAAAAATGCATTAGACCGTGTCCGGTTTTCTTCAACATTTTTCAATGCTTTTAAATCAAAATCCAGCATAACAAGAGCGTCTATTTCATCCTTTCGGTATACGGGATAAGAATATAAACAAAGTATATCTGCGCTACCGTTAAAAGCAGAACACTGGTCATATCGAAGAGAGGCTTTTCCGGTTTTCATGACTTCATTGGCCGGACAGGTTTCACACGGCTCACTTGATCCGAGAATTATTTCATGGCAGGGTTTTCCGATAATACTTTCCGCATACCCTTCCATGGCCGTATTGTTTGCAGCAACAATTTTAAAATCCGGCGAAATAATCAACAATTTCCGATTAAAGGCATCAATGGCATCGAGCAAATAATTTTGCTCTTCTTCAGTACGGTTAATCTTTTTCATAAGGGAATTCCATTTCCGTTTTATCCTTAAAATAATGCCGAGGGGCTTATTTTCGTCATATGCCATAAATTGGAAAAATTCATGGACCTGCCGAGTATACCGCTCATGGGATATTTAATTTCATCGCCAAGGGCCCACAGCAGCTTTTCCAGCAAAAAATGCGTGGTGCCGCCCTGGAACAGACGTGATATGGTAAAACACCCGTAACAATATGCGACAATATTTTCTTTCTCGCTTTTTTTTAAATCTTCCTTTTTAACCCCCTTTACCTCCAGAATATCCCACAGGCTGCCGCTTCTATAAAACCCGCCCATACCGCAGCAGGCGTTGTCCTCGCCATGGTGCTCCAACTCAACGCAATCAAACCCAACGCCCTCATATAAACGTTTAATACACGCCAGGTATTCATCACCGAATTTATGGCCGAAACACGAATGAAATATGCACGCATCCTGCCGTTCATCAACAGGGACCTGCCGCTTGATAGCAAGTTTTCCGTTTTGAATCTGCTCGTCAAGGTATTGATAAACCGATATGATCTTAAAGGGAAATTCCTGACCAAAATATTCGGGCATAGCCAGTTGAAACATGTCCTGGCAGGACCCGCACATAACAACCAGTCTGTTAAATTTACATTCTGAAAGTCTGTCGATCAAATTGTTTGTCAAAAATCGCCCCACATCAAACAGACCGCTTCGAAACGCCGCAAGACCGCAGCAGTCGGATTTTCCGCCAAACTTCTTCAAATCGGCCAGAACATGTGAGTGCTCGATATCATAGGGGAAAACCCGTCCCGCGCAACTGCACCAGAGAAGGTCACCATCTCCGCAATCCTTTGGCTCAGACCACCCGGCAATTATCTCTTCCTCCTCTTCGCTGTGATCCGTGTACAGATCCCGAAACAGATTGTAGCCCCAGCCCTTATTTTCCATGCCGTTGATAGCATAGCGCAAGGATGACGGGACACTGCCCTCCCTTTCCCTTCTGTCCCTTAACCGTTCAAACATCAATGCCGCCGGGTTCGCATCCACGGGGCATCTATAGTTACAGTTATAACAAAATACGCATTGGTCAAGCATTTCTTCACAGACGGCAACATCACCTTCACGCATTTTTTTAATATTTTCAATTGCCTGATCTTCCGTAAGATCCTTGTAGATACACCCTTGCAAGCACTCACCACACTCAAGACAATTATCAAAATCATAGGCATCCATATAACTCTGATTCTTCGCCCTTGTTGCAGGATTTTCATCAAGGTCTGCCATCTCCTTTTTCAAATCAAGCTTTGCGCCGGCGCATCCATGGGTCAGGGTAATAGGTGCGACGGCCAATGTGCCGACAATACCCTGTTTAATAAACTTTCGTCTCGTTATTGAATTAGCAGTCATTTATCCTCTATCCTCCTGTTCCTCAGCATCTGTCAAAAATTTTTCACCCGGTATTGATTAAAACTTATTTGGAAATTCCTCTTTGTCCATAGACTATCCAATTTTAAAGTTACTTTTTTTAATGATATATCATTTTTTCCTTATTAAAAACACCGGAAATTGTGGCTTCGCCGATTAAATAAAGGATATAGCACACAATGATCAATCCCAGAATAATCAGTGTTGTTTTGAGTACCTGCTTTGGCTTTAAAAATACGATGATACCGAAAACAGCAATGATGGCGATTGCAATATACGGATAGGTATAAAAAAAGTTTGTGCATTGGATAATTATATCGTTTAAAGTCATTTTATAATCCTTTGGATTTTATATAATTTTCCATCTCAATTTTATCGCAAAATGTCTTAATTCTCTGTTTTCCATAATCGCTGTCAAGAGTAAAAGATTTAAGGGAGCGCCTGAAAATAATCCAGGAAACCAGCCTGAAAATCCGAATCAGATGAAGCTCATGAAAATTACTGGACAACCCTAAATTAGCAACCAGTTTCCCGCCGGCTTTTTGAATTTGCCGGTTCATGGGTGTAAAAATAAATTTCAGTTCAAATATTTTTAACGGCGGCCCCCCAAAGGTGGCAAAGGCGCTCACCGGTTTATGTGCCAGCCCCTTAATCTGTTTAAGATATCGCGCAATCGGGTATGAGGTATAGGCCCACTTGGGGCCGCCGACACAAACATGATCAAATCCTGACACATCCGGATAAACATGCGGCCGGATATCTTCTTCCGGCTGATGATATATTTTTACCCACCAATTATAAAAAAACGAACTGATTAATGACAGGCCAACCAATGGATACTGATATATCTGCCTGAAAAGCAAATTCCAGCAGCTCTTTTTGTTCACAACATCAATTGGGTCCATTTTTACATCATGGCCGCGCGATGTAAGCTCTTTGGCAATGCGTTCGGCCAGTTTTTCGGTAAACCCGGTTCGGGAATAACAGGCAATCAAAATTTTCATGGCAGATCAGATCCAGTTCTTTATGTATAATGTGTTATAATCCCTCTTCGCTGGATTGCGCGTTGATCCGTTCCATACAGTCCCACAGCTCTTTTACTTCCGGCAGCAGGTCCCATTCCTCGGGCGTTACCGAATACTTTTCACCGTCATTGAGCAGCCGGTAAAAATGAACGGTGCACCCCCGGTATTCGGTTGTTCCGCCCGCCCAACGGGTGAAGTTTCCGGGAAAAATGCCGGCAATTTTCCATCCCAGCCGTTTAAACCAGATATACTGGGTGATATTGTGCCATGTTTCGCAAAACACGGTCACATATTCAGCACCGGACCCTTCCAGCCACTGGTAAAATGAGGCCAGGTTGGACCAGATACTTGCGCCGATTTTGCCCTTTCTGGCATCCGGATGTATGGCAATAAAGCTTGCCTCCACCTGAAGATTCCGGTCCCACTTGGTATATATGCTCGACATCACGATTTTTTTTGCCGCAATATCTTCTCCCACCATCACGGCATGGGGCCGGGTGCTGGAATGATCCGCCCAGTTTTCGGCAAACGCGACCCGGTCTTCATATTCTTTTGGATCTAAAATCCATTCATGAACAGATCCATAAACCTCCGGATAAGAAGCGCGCCAGAGTTCGGCCACCGCGTCAAGATCGTTTCGGGTAATGGCCCTGAGCCTGAAATTCGGATTTTCCGGATCAACCTGGTCGATCAGCGGCCAGACCACTTTTTTGTCCCTTATTTCTCTTAATTCACAGGATTTACCCATCTTTTTGTATGGGTGATACGGGGTCATGTCGATCTGCTTCATGGAATCATTCCTTTATCAGGATCCGGACTTCCAACGAACTGAGTCTCCATATTAAATGTAGTTGACCAAGTTCGTTGCATAAACAGTGGTGAAACGTCACCATGAAAAGCTTTTTACAAAGCCGTCACAATGATTAGTTTTGACAATAATATCCTTATATCAGGAATTTGTAAAGAAGCGTTTTA
>JAOZOL010000503.1 GCA_029933295.1 Desulfobacterales bacterium
CGGCAAAATGGGCGGCAAATTTTTCAAGGCCTACAATCATACCGTTTTCTCCATCATTTCCGCTAAGGCCATTTCCAAGCGCTCATCCTCTTCATCCCGCAAGCTGAGATAGAGAGAAAAAGGATCAACTTGACCGTTTTTCATAAACAATGCCGGATCATATCGCCACAACTGGATGCGGCAGGTTCCATCGTCTTCCACAGGAATTTGCTCTATGCTTTCAGCAAGTTTTTTCCAGTTTTGTCGACCTAATGCATAAACCGGTTCTTTCGGGGGAGCCAACATGCTGCGGTCTGCCAATGCGGTTTCCCCTGCCTTAATTTGCAGGTCCGGCGGTAGCTGGTCCTCTTTTATGCGGACTGTTTTCCGCACTGGATTGCGCAGATACGGCAAGGCTTCCTGCCACAGGGTGCGCCGGTCTTTGTCAAAATAAAGCAGCCGTTCACGACCCTCACGGGCTACCCGTCCCAAACCGCTGGCTTCGATCTCATCCAGCGCCCGTGTCATGGACATACAGGCGTAACCAAGTTGACCGGCCAGATCCTTGGGCGTAATCGGTGCTTTTATATTGCCGTTTAACGCGTGGATCAGAACCGCCTGTGCCGCAGGCGTGAAAGCATCTGGTTTAACAACGGTTCTTGCTGTTTTTCTGGCTTGCGCGGCAACCCCCAATTCCGGCCAATACATCTGTTGTCCGGGGATCACGAAAGGAATCTGCCGCTCGATCAGACGGCGGCGGGTATATCCAGGCAATTCAGATGCGATCAGGCAGAACCCGTCAAAAGGAGTATCATTTATCATGATCTTTCGCAGGTGCTTTTCAAATGTAGCAGGGCGGAAATTTTCGGTATCTTTGATCAAAATTCCCAGAAAGACCCGCTTACCAACAGTGAGTTTCAGCAATGCATATTGCTGGTTCAAGTATTGTGGCAGTGGTCTGGATTCAGCTCCACCCCAGGTGGCAGGCAGGCCAGCCACTTTAGAAATGTATCCTATAAATTGGTGAGCTAAACTTTCCATAACAATGATAACTTTTTATTGCACGATAACATTTTAAAAGTTATCGTGCAACAAAAAGTTATCATCTTAATTTTTATCAGTTTTTATCCATTTATTGCAAGAAACGGGATCTGCTGATTGCCTCTTAACGATCTGCCCAGTGATTTTTTCAACACGGTTTTAAGGGTTCTGGCAGTTTTCATGCGCACTTTCATTCTTTCAATCACGCTGCTCCTTGTTTGTAATATGTCTTTTTGGAGTTTAGGCGTCAGCCTTTTATAAAATCCTTACGGATAAAATCCACCCGAACTTATTGAGAAGTTACGGTCCGACACAATTTTGAATTGAAAAA
This sequence comes from Desulfobacterales bacterium, assembly GCA_029933295.1. Taxonomy (GTDB): domain Bacteria; phylum Desulfobacterota; class Desulfobacteria; order Desulfobacterales; family Desulfosalsimonadaceae; genus JAOZOL01. The sequence continues at coordinate 1,352 of JAOZOL010000503.1, forward strand.
AATAGGTTTTTTCAAAAAGTTTACAGGTTGACATACAATGGACTTGAACTTTGAGCTATCAAATCCTGTTTAAACGTTCTGCTGCAAAAGCGCTCAAAAAAATTCCAAAAGCTGAACAAAAACGTATCGCCAACAAAATTGATAGCCTGGCGGACAACCTCCCTAATCGGGGACACAACGAAAATGAAGGGAGACAACCCATTTCACAGGGTACGTGTCGGTGACTATCGGATAATTTATGAAATTCAGGATGATGTCCTTATCATTATGGTCGTCAAAATTGGACACCGCAAAGACATATATCGAAATATCCCCTAAAAAATTTTATCAACCTGCATTAAATTCTCTCAAAGTTTAAAAATATTTATGCACTTATATTACATGGGATCAACCATCACCATCTTTAATCGGCCAATTTCTGCATGAAAATTAATCGATTAAGACCAAAATAGAGGTATTTTTA
>JAOZOL010000504.1 GCA_029933295.1 Desulfobacterales bacterium
GTGCGGAAGGTGATGCCGAAGGTTTTGTTTTCGTCGTCGGTCTGCATGGAAAGCAATTCCGCGCCTGTTTTGATGTGGCGGTACAGTGCCGCGTGGGCGTTCAGTTCCGGGATAGCTTCTTCTTTTATAAGTTGGAATCCGTGTTGGTTCATTTTTCTCCGAGTTGCAAGTGGCATGTTGCAAGTATCAAGTTGCAAGTTGCGCTGTTTTATAAATTTATGGGGGGATTTTAGCAGAAAGGGGAGGGGATTAACAATTAACAGGGGATGGTTAAGAATTGATGGGGAACGGCCGTTTCTCCCAATTCCTCATTCACAAAAAATAGAGCGCGGATAACGCGGATTTAGCGGATGAACGCAGATTTTTTTCGCTAAATCCGCCCAATTCTGTAAACCTGCGTCCCATTTCCTCCAATTCCTTATTCGCAAAGACAAGGGCGCGAGCGCGGGACAAACGGCCGTTTGCCCCTCCCCCTACAGCGCAACACTCCATCAAAACATGAAGAGGGCTTTAGAAACATTCTTAAACATTTTGCACAACATTCCTAAGAATGTTTGCAAAGATTCTTAGGAATGTTGGACAAGATGTCAAGACATCTTATCCAACAGCACCGCTCTTTTTTCTGAAATCAATGCTGTTAATCTCTTGACTAAACTCTCTGCCGGGAGAAAAGTTAGGCTTCACGCTCTTGATGTTCCTTTCCGAAACATCTTCAGGTGTGGCAGAACCATCACTTTTGGTACGCAGCCAGAAGCTGCCAAAATCGCCCAGCCGCACGATGTTGCCATTGGCAAGTTCATCGGGAAGCACTTGTAAAAAGGCTTCCAACACCGCAATCGTGTCGATTGAACTGACGGTGGAGATGGAGCTTATCCTTTGCGATAGTTGGCGCAGGCTGGTTTCGCCTGTGTGGACGATGGAGGGGTAATATCTGACGGGGGCGGTGGCATTGCTGGGGTTGCCGCGAGCAACGATGTTGTATTTTACGCTCATGCGGTGGTTCTCCTGTGTACATCTGAATTGCGTTTATGCTGTAATGATGGTGGGAATTGTAGCATTGAATGGGGAAAACGGCCGTTTTTCCCATTTTCAGCAGGGCAATCGTATGAACAGAAATGTAGGCGTATGTTCAAACCCATCGGGTAACACCTCAATAAATTGTGGAAAAGACCTGACAGGTTTCACCAATACCTTTTGTTTTACACGAGTATCACAAAAAAACCTGTCAGGTCTCCCCCGAAATATTGAGAGGATACCCCATCGGTTAAAAACCGATGTTTGAAACAAGAAACGCGCTGGAAGCGTATTCAGAACAGCCCGCTTTCAGCGGGCTTTGCCTATCAGGCATCGGTTTTCAACCGATGACGCGCTTCATGCGATTGCCCCGCTCTTTTCACAGTGCAACACGCCATCAAAACATGAGGTTGATAAATTTTGCTTCCCCATGTTAGAATCCACCTCTCTGGAAAACATGGATTTTCGCCTATGCGGGAATGACAATGGAGAAAGGGATGAGTGGCGGCTTACCTAATTCTGGACATTGCACCATCCCTCTGCCTTCTGCTGATGTGTACACGTTGCAAACTGGCTTTTATGATTCAGAAACAATGGAGAAGGTGGGGAAAACGGCCGTTTTAACCAACACATTCACATGTATCTTCTCAAAATATCGGGGGAGACCTGACAGGTTTCCTTGCGACACTCGTGTAAAACAAAAGGTCTTGGTAAAACCTGTCAGGTCTTTACCCCAAATTATTGAGATGTTACATTCACACCATGAAAAACATAGATTTCCACAAGGCTTTGCA
>JAOZOL010000505.1 GCA_029933295.1 Desulfobacterales bacterium
AAGTATAAATTTATAAAAAAGGAGATTCGCCTTGCATATTACATTTTATGGAGCGGTAAGGGAAGTGACCGGATCAATGCATCTGATCACAACAAATCAGGATAAAATTCTTTTGGATTGCGGTATGTTTCAGGGACGAAGAAAGGATAGTGACCGAAAGAACAGGATTTTGCCGTTTGATCCGGGCATGCTGACAAATGTAATATTGTCCCATGCGCACATTGATCATTCTGGCCGTTTGCCGCTTTTGACAAAAAACGGATTTGCGGGGCGGATTATAACCACCCGTGCAACCGCAGACGCCTGTGAATACCTGTTGCCGGACAGTGCGCATATCCAGGAATCTGATGCAAATTATCTTAATTATAAAATGGCCCGTGGTTTATTGTCTAAATTAAAATCCGGTGTAAAAAAGGCCAATGACCGTGACGACAATATCAAAGCCATAAAAAAGATGTTAAAAAAAGGAAAACACAATTTAAATATCGAGGCCATCACCGAGGTGGCAAATGAATATCACATGGAGACTGTTGAGCCTATATATACCATTGCGGAAGCCAATCAAACGCTCTCTTCTTTTGACGGCATACCTTATGGAGAACCGATCCCGGTGGGAAAGGATATTACAACCACCCTCTATGATGCCGGGCATATTTTGGGGTCAGCCATCAGTATCAATAAAGCAACAATAAATGGAAGACGTTTTACAGTCTGTTTTACCGGGGATATAGGAAGATTTGATAAACCGATTTTAGAAGATCCCACATTGGATTTTGCCGAAGAAGACCGCGACATTGACCTGTTGATTATGGAGAGTACCTATGGTGACCGCCTTCATGAACCGGTTGTGGACATGGGGCCGGGCTTGAAAAAGGTTTTGATCGAAACGGTGGACCGGGGAGGTTCCCTGCTGATTCCGTCTTTTGCGTTTGGCCGGACCCAGGAAATTTTATATTATCTTCATGAATTGTATGATGCCAATGAAGTGCCGAGAATTCCGGTGTATGTGGACAGCCCGCTTGCAACACGCATCACAAAAGTATTTGGCGAGCATCCGGAAATGTATGATCAGGCAACCCATGCGGAATTTCTTCAAAACGGTGAAAATCCCTTCATGTTTAATCAATTGCATTTTACGTCATCTGTGGAAGAATCCATGGCGCTTAATCGGGAGAAAAAACCGCATATTGTTATTTCAGCATCAGGTATGTGCGAAGCCGGCCGTATTCTTCATCATTTAAGATATAAGATGCATAATGCCAAAAATACGATTTTAGTTGTCGGGTATATGGCAGCACATACCCTTGGCCGCAGAATTTTAGAACAGGGTCAGCTTTATGAGTCATCCGGCAGAACAGGCGTTCCCCCCAGGCTGCGCTTGATGAACAAGGAGTATCCGCTTGCAGCGCATGTTGTTAAGCTCGGCGGTTTCAGCGCCCATGGTGATAAAAATGAGATGTTGCGGTTTGTTGAAAAGTCAAATTTAAACATTAAGAAAATCGCACTGGTACACGGGGATGAAGATCAAACCCTGGCGTTTGCGGACACACTCAAAAGAAAAGGGCATGATGTGTTTGTTCCCAAAAAGGGTGAGACTCTGGATCTGCGCACGTAACGGGTTCGGGTACAATATAAAAAAAGTTACCGTAAGTTCTCAAAAAAGTCGGGCGACCCACATATTGTGATAGTTCTCTGGATTCCTGCCTTCGCAGGAATGACAGGCGACGGGTATTTTTCTTAAATCGTCATTCCTGCGAAGGCAGGAATCCAGGAGTTATTGCTCGGATTTATTGGGAAGTTACAAGT
>JAOZOL010000126.1 GCA_029933295.1 Desulfobacterales bacterium
CTTTTTATGAAGCCATCATAAAAGAAAGTATCGCATGCAACGTATTATAACGGGTATCATTGCTTTTGGGCTTGTCGCCTGGCTGATCATCAAAGGGACCCCCCTGATGTTTGCCATTTTCATATGTGTTGCATCGGCCATCACGTTGTTTGAGTATTATCAGATTGTATTTTCTGATCAAAAACAGACAATTTTTTCAGCAATTCCGGTCATGGGCGTGCTGTCCGGTATTATGATTGTTATCGCTGCGTATTTTCACTCTTTTGTTTTTATTTTTCTTCTTTTAATATTCAACCTGATGAGCATGGCTGTTTTATCCATGCCACTTTATAAAAAAGGTCCCCAAGTTTTAAATGTTGTGGAAAAAGTGACTCAGGGAGTCATTTATATCCCCTCATCCCTTTCCATCTTTGTCATAATGCAGAGTGAGCCGGATGGTATCTTCTGGATTTTTTTCCTGCTGATTATGGTTTTTGCCGGTGATACCGGTGCATTATATACCGGAAAGTTTTTGGGCCGCCACAAATTAAGCCCGTCCATCAGTCCCGGTAAAACCATCGAAGGGTCCATGGGCGGAATGCTGACTACCGTTATTGTCGGTTATTTGTATGTGCTTTTATTTCTTCCCCAATTAAATAAACCGTCAATACTGATCTTTTTTATTATCATTAATATTGCAGCGCAAACAGGCGATCTTTTTGAATCTCAATTGAAAAGAGCCGGCAATATCAAAGATTCCGGCAATATTCTGCCGGGACATGGCGGACTTTTAGACCGAATTGATGCTCTGCTTTTTGCCGCCCCGGTGGGATATTTGTTTAAAGAATTTGTTTTCGCGGGCTTATAACATGCAGCGATTATCAATCCTGGGCTCAACCGGATCCATTGGAAAAAATACACTGCATGTTGCCGGACTGTTTCCTGACCGGTTTTCGGTAAAGGTGCTCACGGCAAAGGAAAATATCAGACTGCTGGCTGATCAGATTATAGAATTTGATCCGGACCTGGCTGTTGTATTTAACGAGAACAGCGTCCGTCAGTTAAAGGAAGTGCTTCCGTCCGGAACCCGAACAGATATTATGAGCGGTAAAGAGGGGTATCGCGCTGCTGCCGTACATGATCAGGTTGATACCGTTGTGTCAGCGGTTGTGGGATCGGCGGGTCTGCTCCCGACGCTGGATGCCATTAACGCAGGAAAACATATTGCCCTGGCCAATAAAGAAACCCTGGTCATGGCCGGTGATATCGTGATGGCGGCGGCCAGAGATAACGATGTGTCCATTCGTCCCATTGACAGCGAGCATAGCGCCATTTTTCAATGTATTTCCGGAAATCGCAGGCAGGATTTAAAAAAAATACTCTTAACCGCTTCCGGCGGGCCGTTTCTGAATTTATCGGCTGATGAATTTGAACCCATCACGCCCAAAGATGCTTTGGCGCATCCCACCTGGCAAATGGGCGAAAAGATCAGCATTGATTCCGCAACATTGATGAATAAAGGCCTGGAGGTGATCGAGGCCATGCACCTTTTTGATGTCACCGTTCAACAAATTGAAGTGGTCATCCATCCCCAGAGCATTATACATTCCATGGTGGCCTACACAGACGGTTCCGTGATCGCCCAGCTCGGCACCCCGGATATGAAAGGGGCCATCGCCTATGCGCTGTCTTACCCCGAGCGGCTGCCTCTCAATTTACCGGCTCCGGATTTTGCCGGTATCGGTGCATTAACGTTTGATACGCCGGACATGGAAAAATTTCCCTGCCTGTCACTTGCCTGTCGCGCAGGTGAGGCCGGCGGAATATTACCGTGTGTTTTAAACGCTGCAAACGAAGTTGCGGTGGATGCGTTTTTAAACAAGCGGATTTCATTTTTACAAATTCCAAAAGTCATTGAATATACCATGGAACACCATGATGGAATTGCGGAGCCTGGTCTTGACGATATTTTAAAGGCGGATGAGTGGGCCAGAGACACAGCCGGTGAGTGGATTGTTAAAGAAGGACTATCATGAGTTATATCATAGGAATTGTAGTTGTCCTGGGCGTGTTGATTTTTTTTCATGAACTGGGACATTTCATCTGCGCCAAGGCGTTTGGCGTGGGTGTTGAAAAGTTTTCCTTGGGCTTTGGCCCGAAGATATTAAGCAAAACCATCGGCAAAACCGAATACCGGCTGTCGGCCATCCCCCTTGGAGGATATGTGAAGATGGTCGGTGAACAGCCTGACGAAGAGATCGATCCTGTGGATATCCCGCTGTCATTTACGCACAAAAGCGTTGGGAAACGGATGCTGATCGTGGCTTCCGGGCCTTTTTTCAATTTTTTTCTGGCCATCCTTATTTTTTTTTCTATTTTTACAATTGCCGGGATTGTTTCACTTCAACCGGTTATCGGTGAGGTGGCGGCAGGATTACCGGCTGAAGCCGCCGGGCTTATGCCTGGGGATAGAATTCTGGAAGTAAACCAGACATCCATTGAAACCTGGGCGGATATGGCCGGTTTGATTGTGGCCAGCAACGGACATCCCCTGACGTTTCATATAAAACGGGACAATCAGGATATAAGCGTTTTAATTATCCCCAAAAAAGATGTGATGAAAGATATTTTTAATGAGGAGCAGACCCGTTATATCATCGGAGTAACTGCCACCGGAGATATCATAACCAGGCGCCTGGGCGTGGTTGAAGCATTTTGGGAAAGTCTTGGCCGGACGTATTTTATTTGCGAGATAACGATTAAAAGTGTTGTGAAAGTATTCCAGGGAAACATATCGGCAAAAAACATCGGCGGGCCGATTTTTATCGCCCAGGTGGCAGGCGAGCAGGTGCAACAGGGAATGATCAGTCTGCTTTTGTTTATCGCGCTGCTCAGTGTGAACCTGGGGATTCTTAATTTATTGCCCGTGCCGGTCCTGGACGGCGGACATCTTCTTTTTTTCGGAATTGAAGCAATCATCCGGCGTCCTGTGAGCATTAAAATCCGGGAAGTTTCCCAGCAGGTGGGGATTTTTTTGTTGATGATGTTGATGGTATTTGTTTTTTATAATGATATAATGCGTTTTTTTACAGATTAAATAAGGCTGAAGGTAGAAGGTTGAAGGTAGAAGGTTGAAGCCTTCAGTCTAAAAACCTACAAAGCCTCTTTAAGATAGATAGTTCCATCGATATTGAAGAAACAACACGGGAAAAGATAACATGCCTCATAGACTTGAAATCACTTTAAAACCTGATTTGTTTGATGCTGAAGGGCAAGGGATTCGTCAAAAAGCGTCATCCTATTTTGATATTTTAATCGACAGCATCCGAACCGTTCATATTATCACAATCGATGCTGAGTTGTCCGATCTTCAGCGCAATACCGTGCAATCTGAAATTTTTACCAATCCGGTGACCCAGGAGTCCTCCTATGATCCGCTGCCAATAGCATTTGACTGGTGCATATGGGTCGGTTATCGTCCGGGCGTCAAGGATAACCCCGGCAGCACAGCGGTGGAAGCCATTGAAGACGTTCTGGGCATTCGATTTAAAAAGGATGAGGATGTTTATACGTCCAGACGTTTTTGTTTAAATGGCGCCGGGCTGACCCGTTCCGAGGTTGAACTGATTGCCGGTGAATTGTTGTCCAATGACATTATTCAGCAGGTAAAGATTTTTTCAAGAAAAGAGTGGGATGTTAAAAAAGGAATCGGGTATAATATTGCCAAGGTAAAACTCGATCATACGCCCACGGTGTCCACAATACCCATGGACAGTGATGAAGCCCTGAAAACCGTCAGCCATGAGCGCAACCTTGCTTTAAATGATAATGATGTGCCGGTGATACGGGCATATTTTCAGGACCCTGCGGTCTTTGCCCGGCGGAAAAAAATGGGCCTGTCCGACCCCACGGACGTGGAGCTGGAATATATCTCCCAGGCCAGAAGTGATCACTGCAACCACAATACATTCGGCGGGATTTTTACTTATACGGATTTTGAAACCGGTGAAACCCAAACCATCAACAGCCTTTTTAAGACCTACATTGAAACACCCACCCTGGAGTTGAAGAAAAAAAAAGACTGGGTCATTTCGGTGTTGTGGGATAATGCCGGGGTCGGGCGGTTTGATAAAGATAATTATTATGTGATAACCGGCGAGACACATAATTCCCCGTCCAACATGGAAGCATACGGCGGCGCAATTACCGGTATTGTCGGTGTTTACCGGGACCCCATGGGAACCGGTCTGGGCTCTAAGCTGATTATGGGCAGTTACGGGTTTTGTGTGGGAGACCGGGATTATAAAGGTGCCTTAAAACCCAAACTCCATCCCCGGCGTCTGCTGGACGGCGTGATTGAAGGGGTGCGGGACGGCGGCAATAAAAGCGGTATTCCCACCGGGTTCGGGCAGGTGACGTTTCATCCGGGATATATGGGCAAGTGCCTGGTGTTTGTGACAGCGTTAGGTCTGATGCCTGCAAAAGTTTCCGGGAAACCTTCTGAAACAAAAACAACATCCCCGGGCGAATTGATTGTAATGTGCGGCGGCAGGGTCGGCAAAGACGGGATTCACGGCGTGACCGCATCTTCAGAAACATTTTCAGCCCATACCCCGGCCGGTCATGTTCAGATAGGCGATCCCTATACCCAGAAAAAAATGCATGATTTTCTTTTGGAAGCTCGTGATGCCGGGCTGATTCCCTTTATTACAGACAACGGCGGCGGCGGCCTTTCCTCATCTGTCGGAGAGTCCGCTTTGCTGTCCAACGGCTGTGAGGTGTATCTTGAGAAAGTTCCGTTAAAATATGACGGTCTGGATCAATGGGAGATCTGGATATCAGAATCCCAGGAACGGATGACCGTGGCTGTCCGGCCGGAAGATATTGACCGTTTCATGGCTTTGTCAAAAAAACATGCGGTGGAAAGTACGGTTATCGGAAAGTATACGGATTCCGGGAAACTTCAGATCAGCTATAATGATGTGATCTGCGCCTACGTGGACATGGATTTGCTGAAATCCGGGTTTCCCAAGTGGGAATTTGATGCCGAGTGGCGACCCGCAGACCAGCGGGGGCTGTACGAGCCGATCCTCGCCGAACCTGTGGATTATAATGCGCTCCTCCTTGACATGATCTCACGCCCGAATATCTGTTCCAGGGAATGGATAACCCGGCAGTATGACCACGAAGTTCAGGGCACAAGCGTCATTAAACCCCTGGTTGGCCGGGACCGGGATGTGTACAGCGATGCAACGGTCATTCGTCCGGTACTTGAATCAACCAGGGGAATTGTTTTTACCCAGGCGCTGCTCCCCATGTATTCAACCATTGACGCATACCATATGACCACCTGCACCATCGATGAGGCGGTTCGCCGGATGGTGGCGGTGGGCGGCAACCCCGATCATATCGGCGGTGTGGATAATTTCTGCTGGCCCGATATCGCCTATGATGAGAAGAAAAATCCGGACGGTAAATTCAAGGCCGCACAATTGGTCCGGTCCTGCAAGGCGCTTTCCCATATGTGTCTGACATATGGCATTCCGCTGCTTTCCGGAAAAGACAGCATGTATGTGGATGGCCACCTGCCGGGTCGGTATGGCGAGTCCCATAAGGTTTCAGCACTGGAAACCATGCAGTTTTCATGCATCGGTGTTATTGACGATATCGAAAAATGTGTAACCATGGATGTCAAGTCGCCGGGGGATCTGGTGTATGTGCTGGGTGAGACGAAAAACGAGCTCGGCGGATCGGAATATTACGATCTGTTCGGATATATCGGCATCAATGTGCCCCGGGTTGATCCCGGAAAATTCATACCGATCTATCATGCTTTGTATCAGGCCATTGAAAAAGGGCTGGCGGCATCGGCCCATGGTGTATATCGAGGCGGCCTTGGCATCCATCTGGCCATGATGGCCATGGCCGGGAATCTGGGGCTGGATATCGATCTTGCCAAAGTTCCGGCAGATGGAGTTCTTCGAAATGATACGTTTTTATTTTCAGAATCCGCCGGCAGGTTCATTGTTACTATTGCACCGAAATGCCAGGCGGCATTTGAAAAACTATGTGAAAAAATTCCCTGCGCCTGTATTGGAACGGTGAGACAGACGCCTGTTTTCGATATCTCTGATGGAAACAAAAATTTAATTTCACTGGATGTGGCTGAGCTTAAAGCCGCGTGGAAAAGGCCGTTTGGTGACCTGATTTAAATTATAATGCATCTTATTCTCTGTGGTCTCTGTGGTTAGTAATTAATCTGTGATTTCTGTGGTGGTGATTAAAATGACAACTTCAAAAATTAAAGCCCTGGTTCTAACCGGATACGGTTTAAATTGCGATATTGAAACCGCACACGCGCTCAAACTTGCCGGAGCCGATCCGGTCCGTGTACACATTAATTCCATCATCGACGGATCGGTTTGTCTGGAAGACTTCCAGATCATGGTATTTGTCGGCGGTTTTTCCTGGGGAGACGATCACGGTGCCGGTGTTATTCAGGCGGTCCGCATGAAGCACAATATTGGTGACCGCCTGGCCCGGTTCATTGAAGACGGCAATCTGGTGCTGGGTATCTGCAACGGGTTTCAGACCATCGTCAATCTGGGCCTCCTGCCGGGATTTGACAATAATTACCAGCACCGGTCAGTGGCATTAACCTATAATGACTGCGGGAATTTCCGGGACGACTGGGTGACCCTGGCCATTAATCCGGATTCCCCGTGTGTGTTTACAAAGGGTCTGACCGCAATGGAACTCCCCATCCGCCACGGAGAAGGCAAATTTGTTGCCGCAGAAGCAATTATCAACCGTCTGAACGACGACCATCAGGCAGTCTGCCAATATGCCCTGCCTGACGGCACACCGGCTGACAACGCATTTCCGTTTAATCCAAACGGCTCCATGGCCGACATTGCCGGGATTTGTGATCCCACGGGCCGGGTTTTCGGTCTTATGCCCCATCCTGAGGCGTTTAATCATCCCACTAACCATCCCCACTGGACTTTTTTGCAGGAACAAATCAAGCGTGGTGTTATATCGGCCGACGCCCTGCCGATTACCGGCATCCGTATGTTTGAAAATGCCGTGGATTTTTTATCCTGAT
>JAOZOL010000506.1 GCA_029933295.1 Desulfobacterales bacterium
GGTGTCTTCGACGTTTGCAACGATAGGTTAACGAGCGATATTGAAAAATGACGATCTGAATATTTGATATAAGGTAGCTGTTTTTGCCCAAGCTATAGAATTTTTTCAAAATATTTTCAAAAAAATTCCAGAAATACGATTTTTCGGTTATCATTAGCTTTTTATAAAACCCCTGAAAACACCCAATAAAAGGCCGTATTGTAGCCATCAATGAGCTATAAATACTATTGAGTGAACCCGTACGCCTGTTAAAAAAAGTCCAGGTATATGCAAAAATGAATTGCCTTTATTATCAATTATATCAACCAGTTATGGAGGCACCCACCTTGACAACCCTCTTAAGCCTTGCTATGTGTTATGCATGAGCCTAATTGCACATGCCTCTCAAAATATCACAGACCGCTTAACCTGGCACACCGCTAATAGAGATCAGGCAGGCATAGCCAAAAATCTTGCTGACGGTAACGATATCCCCGAAGTCTATGGCCTTGGCGAAGCAGGGCTTTTTGATGAGTTCTTTTGCTTTCTCGATCAGCTCGGTATTAAAGACCTGTTTATGGGGATTGAGCCCATATCTAAAAAGAGAAAAAGCAAGGTCCCGTTTATGGCTGTCATTTTCATATATTTGATGCGTATTGTTGCCGGGCTTAAGTTTTTTTGGCATATTGACCCTGTCATCCTTCATTCCCAGTCTCTTATGCGCCTTGTAGGCTTCAACGGCAGACAGGTAAGAGAAGGCACATGTAATCGGGGCAAGAAAAAATCTCATGTTGACTCCGATGATGAGCAAAATGATCAAAAACCAACAAAAATCAGAGGTCCTGTATGCCCGGACTTTATCTCTTCTTACATAACAGCTATTGCTGCATCTGTCTTGGAAAAGCTTTTTAATCAGGTGATAGCCATTCTGGCAAAACACAACTTTTTTCCCAAAAAAGTTCGTGCTCTGCTTGATGCCTCCGAAATTGAATCCACAGAGCAATGCCCTGGCTGCGGCAAGGTAAAAAAAGAAAAAGCGCCGGAACTTCGTCGTCGGAAACGTCGTATTCGCAAAGTCTATGAAATTGTTTTTGGTTTCAAAATATGGGTAGTTTGGGATCCAAACAGCCGCCTTCCTATAGCCATGCGTTTTGCCACCATTGAGGTCGGTGATATAAATTTTGCTAAAGAAGTTATCCAGCAGGCCATCACCAACCTGGGTGACCACGCAAAAATCACATCTATTGCCATTGACCGCGGCTTCATAGATGGCGCCTTGATGTGGTGGCTTAAATCAAAAGGCACCACTTTTTACATTCCCGCTAAATCCAACATGGATGTTTACAACGATGCGCTTTCTTTGGTCAATACCGGGCATCTCGCAAACAGGACAAGAAAACGCAATGTTGGTTATGGTAAAACCAAAACGGTTGAAACTGACTATTGGGAGGTTGTGGGCATCGAGGGATTAACAACTGCTGGGTTTTATGGGCCTCTCGGCAGTGGCAGTCATGAAAACCGAAAGGATTTTACACCCAATCCCATTAATGCCATTGTTGTTCTGCATGATCCTTATAAGGAAAACCATCCTCATTCAAAAACTATGGTTATTCTGACCAACGGGGCTGTAAATAAACCATTAAAAATCTATGACGGTTATGATGCCCGCAGCGAAATCGAAAACTCGCTTTTTCGGGAATCCAAACATGCCTGGTTTATTCAAAGGCCTCCACAAAATACCAAAGCCGGGTTCCGTGTTCATACGTATCTCACAATTTTAACTATGGCTTTGACCACCGCGTATCAAGACTGGATGGACC
>JAOZOL010000507.1 GCA_029933295.1 Desulfobacterales bacterium
TGCGGAAAAAATCGCGCTGCAAGCCACCAAAAGGGAAGTATTTGAACAGGATAAAGGCGATTCTCACTTTTTTTGCCGCCGGCAGGGGAAACCGCTTTTCATTGACATATTCTGCTACGTCCGATAAAAATCTGCTTATGTGTAAACTCTGCCACCAAATACTAACAGAAAAGAAACTTTTTTTCTTTATTCTGTCAGTTTCCTTCATTTTAAAAGGCATCCTAGTCTTTTCCGTCCAGGTTCCCAACCCGGACGGGGTGCTTTATATAAACGCCGCCCGCGAATTTGCCCAAGGGAACTTCTGTCAGGGAATTCAAATATACCCCATGCCTTTTTATCCGTTTTTAATCAGTTTGCTGCACACGATAATTCCTGACTGGCTCAAAGCGGCACAAACCGTTTCCTGGTTATCCCTGGTACTGACCACAATCCCGCTTTATCACATAACAAAAATCCTGTTCGGACGCCAATCAGCTCTGTGGTGCAGCACCGCTTTTACATTGGCACCACATTTCAACTCCTATGCCAGCAGTGTAATCCGCGGTCCATTGGGGCTTTTCATGCTAACCATGGGAGTCTTTTTTGCTATAAAATCTCTAAGGGAAAGCCGGCTGGTTAATTTCTACCTTATTTCCATATTTTCCGTGCTGGCATTTTCCAGTCGTATTGAATTTTTTCTATTTCCACTGTTTCTGATCTTGTTCCACCTGATAACAACATTGCTGAACCGCCAGCAATTGACCTTAACAATCAAGGGAATTGGAGCCTTTTTTATAATTCCCCTGATTCTCGGAATTATTTTCTGGCTGCCTGGTGAAAATTTCCGCCATGCTATCCGCTTACCGTTATTGAAACATTATCTTCAGCATGCCATGAAAATGGATTTTTTAGGCAATTATCACAATATTTCCCAGCAACTGAAAATATTGAGCAAAACCCTGCCCGGATCTTTTTACACAGGGAACTTCGCTGAAACCGCCCGGCATTATATCTGGTTCATCTATCTCATTGCCTTGGCAGAAACCATAATCATTCTGATTTTTCCAACAAATATTATTCCTCTGTTTTACAAAAACCGATCAAAAAAGCATGATCAAACACATTTCTTTATTATCGGAATCATCCTACTTTTCTCCGCTTCCAGTTATTTTTTTCTAGTTTTCAACAACTTCATTCAAAAAAGGTATCTGATGATTCCGGCTTTTTTTCTGTTTCCGTGGATCGGCAACGGCATGCATCATTTATACGACCGGATAAACAACCAAACAAGCAGAAAAAATCTTATGCTGATCCTTTTTATTCTTATTTTTATTTTTACCCCCACGATTAAAACTCTCAGTTATGCCAGGGAAAGCAATATGGCCTTAAAAGAAGCCGGCTTCTGGTTGAATCGGCATTTGCCGGTAAAAAAGGATATCATCCTGGTCAGTAATGACAAGCGGATCCCATTTTTCGCCCGCCCGGACAAACATCTGCTGCTGCCTTCTGAAGACCTTCAACAAACAGAAACCTACGCCTTGAAAAACAAGAGTCAAATCATCTCCCTGGTTATTTCACGCAAAAGGAAAAACCAGTTACCGGTATTCAAAAACTACCGGATTGTACAAAAATTTCATGACCAGAAAAATATCGTCATCATCGCCGTGGACAACCAAAATACATTGCAGAATCAATAACGGTGATATTTCCGCCGGGACAGAGCCGTTCTTATCCAAGCGGAATGGGACAAAAAATCCAGGTACTGGTCTAGAAATCGTTCCCATAAAAGGGGGGAGAAGTTCGTATGCCGCTTCAGTTG
>JAOZOL010000508.1 GCA_029933295.1 Desulfobacterales bacterium
TAATTTTTAAAAAATTTGATCAGCGCCTGTAAAAAATTTTATTTTATTTCATATTATGATAACGGTTACAAGAAAATAATACGACTTTATTAAAATATCATTACCAATTTGAAACATAAGGGTGTAAACACGCTATGGCGGGATTTTTAAATTATAAACGGGCAGCATATTTATTGATCATCAATTGCATGTGGCTCTTTTTTACAATCGGATGTGCAAATTTTACTCGGACATCTTCATCGCAACATAACAAAGACATAAATCTGCATGAAAATAACACCAGCCTTTTACCGTGGAACCAAGACCAAGAAAAAGCTTCAGAGGTGGACAATGACCCCATAGAGCCGGTGTGTCTGCCTGAAACGGAAAAAAATACCATTGATTATCTTTCTTTAATTCCGGCTGATGACGACCTTGGCGGAACGGATATCGCAATTGAAAAAGATGATTCCGCAGGGGAAAAAATTCAATCAAAACTTGATGAAGCACTTGATTTTTATCAGGCTTCACAGGATTTCTGGCAAAAGGGCGAACTTGATAATGCTTTACAGGCACTTGACCAGGCCTATGCGCTGATTACCGAGGTGGTTGCCTTTGATCTGCCTGAATTAAATCAGCAGAAAGATGATTTACGGTTTATGATTTCAAAACGTATACTTGAAATCTATGCATCCCGTCATATAACAGCCAAGGGGAACCATAACGCCATACCTTTAATTATAAATGAACATGTTCAAAAAGAAATTGACCGGTTTACCGATAAAAACTGCCGGGATTTTTTTATAAATTCCTATAAACGATCCGGCAGATACCGGCAATATATCATCTCTGAATTAAAAAAAGCCGGACTTCCCGAAGAGCTTTCCTGGCTTCCCCTGATTGAAAGTGGCTTCAAGGTCAATGCAATGTCAAGTGCAAGAGCATTGGGACTCTGGCAATTTATCTCATCCACCGGGCACAAATTCGGTCTTAAGCGGGATCTATACATTGACGAACGCCTTGATCCCTACAAGTCAACCCTTGCAGCAATAGAATATCTTAAAGAACTGCATGAAATTTTCGGGGACTGGATGACGGTTCTTGCTGCTTATAACTGCGGTGAAGGACGAGTGCTTCGAACGATCAGGAAACAAAATATCAACTACTTAGATGACTTCTGGGATCTCTATCAGCGACTTCCCCGTGAAACCGCCCGGTATGTACCCAAATTCATGGCGGCACTTCACATTATCAATAATTTAGAAGCATATGACATGAAAGATATTATTCCGGACCCGCCCATGAATTTTGAAATACTGATGATATCAAAACAGGTGTATTTAAAAGATATCGCGAAAATAATTCATCTACCGAAACAGCGCATGATTGATCTGAATCCGGAACTTCGATACAAACTGCTTCCCCCGGAAGAATATCCGTTAAAAATCCCGGCAGATAAAAAGGAACTGCTTCTTGCAAGCATTAAGGACATACCGGAGTACGTCAAAACCCGCCCCGGGATTGTATATCACCGGGTCAGACCCGGCGAAACATTGTCGACCATCGCCCGTCGATACAGTGCATCTGTCAATCAAATTGCTAAATACAATAATATTTACCGGAAAAATTATATTGTGGCCGGTAAAATACTGAAGATCCCTCAAGCCGGAAAATCTTATACGAGAAGTGGAGAGGCAAGAATAGTCACGTATCGCGTCCGGCGCGGGGACTCATTGTGGATACTGGCGAAACGATATGATACCACAACGAAAAAAATTCAGGAATTTAACAACTTAAAAACGGTCAATCTTCATATCGG
>JAOZOL010000509.1 GCA_029933295.1 Desulfobacterales bacterium
TAAGGAGGAACCCATGCAAACCGAGCAGATATCAATATTTATTGAAAACAAAGCCGGGCGGCTGTCAGACGTTACCGGCATTCTGGCAAAGGCCGGCATTAATATCCGTGCTCTTGCCGTGGCAGACACTTCCGACTTCGGAGTATTGAGATTGATTGTCGATGATAACGCAAAAGCGGAAGCAGCTCTGAAAAACCAAGGATTTACCGTGCGTAAAACAAGAGTTGTTGCGGTGGAAGTCGATGACCGCCCGGGGGGGCTTCATCACATCCTTGATGTACTCAAAAATGCCCGGATAAATGTCGAATACATGTATGCTTTTATCCGGCAAAGCGGCGATAAAGCCATAATGATATTTAGATTCGATCAAACCGATGAAGCTATAAAAATTCTTATGGATAGTTCCTTAACCGTAATTAGTGGAAAGACTTTGAGCACACTTTAGGGAACTTCCAAAAAAAATCGGGCGGGGGATCTTTCGAAGGTCGGGTTAGTCCGGCACTCAAATCTGTATGTGTTGTACTGTTTCCCGTAAAGATTTTTGAGATTTGAGTGCCGGACGTAACCCGACAATAATGCCTTATCGAGAACTTACGATTCATTCATCTAACACCTAAAAAAAGGAGAAAAATCATGCTTTCCCACAACAGGCACTGTTCGCTTATTTTGATTATCACAATTGTCAGCATTGCATGTCTCATAGGCGCATCACCTGCCTTAGCCGATTCCGGCAAACAACCGTATAAAATCGGCGGAATTTTTGCAGTCACGGGTCCTGCTTCATTTTTAGGAGATCCTGAAAAAAATTCCATGGAAATGGCAATTGATCAAATCAACAAAAACGGCGGTATTGATGGGCATATGCTGGAACCAGTGATCTATGATACGGAAGGTGACCCAGGTAAAGCAAATTTGCTTGCAAACAAACTGATCAATAAGGATAATGTGATTGCCATCATCGGGCCAAGCCGCACTCCAACGACTTTAGCTGTCATGCCGATGATTCAAAAAGCGAAAATCCCGTTTATCAGCTGCGCTGCCGGCAATAAAATCGTTGCGCCTGTTAATCCATGGGTATTTAAAACCGCCCAGAGTGATATTCTGGCCGTGGCCGCAATATATGAACATCTAAAATCACAAAACATCAAAAAAATCGGTGTCATTACAGTTAATAACTCATTTGGTGAAAGCGGAAAGGAACAGCTCCTGAAGCAGGCGGCGAATTTCGGCATAACGGTTGTAAAGTCTGAAACCTTCGGCGCAAAAGACACGGATATGACAGCCCAGCTGACTAAAATCCGTAAAGAATCCCCGGAAGCAATTGTTTGCTGGGGGACCAACCCTGGACCTGCCGTGGTTGCAAAAAATATTCAGCAACTGGACATGAATATTCCGCTATACCAGAGTCATGGCGTTGCATCGCCTAAATTTATCGAACTTGCCGGAACGGCGGCCGAAGGGATAATGCTGCCCACCGGAAAAATTCTTGTGGCCGGTCTGCTTGCGGACAGTGATACCCAAAAAAAAGCTTTAAATGCATATATCAAGGCATATAAAACAAAATATAAAAAATCCGTGTCCGGTTTTGGCGGTTATGCGTATGACGGAGTAAATATTCTTGCCCAGGCGCTTAAAAACAGCAATGGCGACAAGAAAAAAATTCGGGAAGCTTTGGAGAACCTTAAAGGATACATCGGCGTTTCCGGCGTATTCAACTTTAGTAAAACAGATCATAACGGTCTGGCCCCGGATGCGTTTGTCATGGTAAAAATCAAAAACGGTAAATGGGAATTG
>JAOZOL010000127.1 GCA_029933295.1 Desulfobacterales bacterium
TGTTCTTACTTTAAATCGTCCTGAAATAATGAATTCATTTAATTTTGAGCTGCTTTTAGCGTTAAAAGACGCAATTGATGATATTCGATTTGATCCGGACATCAGGGTTGTGATTATTACAGGTAGCGGAGAACGAGCATTTTGTGCCGGTGCTGATTTAAAAGAGCGAATCACATTGACGCCGCCGGAAGTTAAAAAATTTATTTATACGATCCGTACATTATTTACAGATATCGAATCATTAAGCAAACCTGTGATTGCGGCTGTAAACGGCATTGCTCTAGGTGGCGGCACAGAACTTCTTCTTGCCGCAGATATCCGGATTGCAGCGATTAATGCTTCCATGGGATTGACGGAAGCTCGTCTTGCAATTATTCCGGGAGCAGGTGGCACCCAGCGCCTGCCGAGACTCATTGGAAGAGGTAAAGCAAAAGAATTAATTTTAACAGGCCGCCGAGTCGATGCAGCAGAAGCGTTAGACATTAACCTGGTAAACAAAATTTGTGAGAAAGAAGTTTTAATGGACGAGGCCCGAAAAATGGCGGCAATGATCTGTGAGTGCGGTCCTATTGCAGTTGAGCAGGCTAAGTATGCCATCAATGCCGGTCTTGAAACAGACCTTCACACTGGTTTAAACATAGAATCCAATGCCTACTGGATTACCATTCCCACCGAGGATCGTCTTGAAGGGCTTGCGGCATTTCGGGAAAAGAGAAAGCCGGTTTATAAGGGTAAATGATAATATTACATGAAAACCACCCATAATTTTATTTTCAGATAAAAAAAGGAATAATCATGACGGATACAACAGGTCAAAATCGTTTATTCTGGGAAAACGAGGAAAAAAAGCTGCAGGAACAGGAACATCGGGCCATGTGGCCGGGTGGAAACAAAGCGGTTGAAAAGTTAAATAAACAGGGTAAAAGACCGGTCCGGGAACTTATTCAGCTGTTGATTGATCCGGGGACTGAATTTTATGAACTCAGCAGAATTGCAGGATTTGGTGTTGATTATCCGGGTGTTATGGATGTCCCCTGCGGCGGGGTTGTTACCGGATTGGGAAAAATTTCCGGCAACTGGACCATGATTTTCGCCAATGACAGCCGTGTGAAAGCAGGAACGTATTTTCCCATTACCTTAAAAAAGCACATTCGAGCACAATCGATTGCTGAACAAAACGGCCTTAACTGTGTTTATATTGCGGATTCAGGAGGCGCTTTTTTGCCCATGCAGGCGGATGTTTTTCCGGATGACCAGCATTTCGGTTCCATGTTTTATAACATGGCACGCATGTCTGCCAAAGGGATCAAGCAGATAACGTTGAGCACGGGCGGAAATACGGCAGGCGGTGCATATATTGTTTTTATGGCATGCCAGTCTGTAATGATCGATAAAATGTCCTACTCGTTTTTGGGGGGGCCGCCTCTGGTTAAGATGGCGACCGGCGAGGTCATTTCTGCAGAAGATTTAGGAGGCGCAAGAGTACATACGCATGTGTCCGGAGGGGCGGATCATTTCTGCAAAACCCAGGATGAAGCCATTGAAAGGGTAAGGGATATTCTCTCCCTTGAAGAACCCCAGAAACTACATTTGCATCGTTATGAAGAGCGCCCGCCGCAGGTTTCTGAAGATACCATATATGATTTGCTGCCTGCCGCAATCCATCAGGGAATTGACGGACGTGCCGTATTAAAAACTTTTTCTGATGATAGTCACTTTGTTGAATACAAGCAACACTATGCGCCTGGAAGAGGGGACAACATCCTGGCCGGCAAAATACGCATTAAGGGATTTCCGGTGGGTGTTATCGCGTCAAATAAAATCGGCGTTATTTTTGAAGAAGCAGCGCGTAAAGCCGCGGAATGGATCGTTCGCTGCAGCAATGAAAAACTTCCGATTCTTTTTGTTCAGGCGGCTCCAGGCTATATGGTCGGTTCTGAATCCGAACATATGGGCATTGGAAAATACGGTTCCGACATGGTCCGTTCTGTTTCCTGCGCACAGGTCCCGAAAATCCAGCTCGTTATTGGACCGGATAATGGCGCAGCCAATTACGGCATGTGCGGCAGAGCATACCGGCCGAATTTTCTGTTTACCACCATGCGTGGCCGGACATCCGTGATGAGCGGCAGGGCCGCAGGCGGTGTGCTGCTTTCCATTGAAGAACGCAAACGTGAAATCACCGGAAAACCAATGACAGATGAAGAAAAACAGGCTTTTCATCAAAAAATGGTTGATAAATATGATGGTGAAGCCCATCCGTTTTTCTGTGGTGCCCGTCTGTTAAATGACGGTGTTATCAAGTTGTCAGAAATCCGTAATTGGTTGGCAATGGCAATTGAAGTCAGCTCATTACAGCCTGTCGGTGAGCCCAGATTTGGGAACGTACGTTTTTAATTCGTAATTAATAAAGGGGGTTTGTATGGCTGAACTAAATTATCCGAAAAAAGTTGTTTTAGGAGATATAACCGTCAGGGACGGTTTCCAGCATGAAGAACAATTTGTTTCAACGGACGCGAAATTATGGGTTTTGGAAGAATTGATTCTTTCAGGTTTTAAACGGCTGGAAGTGACGAACTTCGGCAATCCCAAAGGGATGCCCCAGTTCAAAGATGCTGATGAAATATATAAACGATTGTTTGCCAGCAAAAAAGTTAAACATTTGCTTGATGATGTTGAAACCACATCCATTACAATCCGTGAAAGGTCAGTTGATCGGGCAATTGCCGCCAAACAGGAAGGACACGGTCCTGACCGGATTTTATTTATGGTTTCAACCAGTGAATCTCATCATAGAATAAATTCAGGGCTGTCCCTGGAAGAATACTGGAAGATGTGCGAGGCCTATATTCCCAAGGCCCATGATGCCGGGATAAAGGTGTGCGGAACCGTCAGTACAATCTGGGGGTGCCCCATAGAAGGCCCTACGGAATTAAAAAAGGCGGTTGAATTCACCCAAAGATGGCTGGATATCGGAGCGGATGATATTGAGCATGCGGACCATGACGGTTCCGCACCGCCGAACAAGGTATATGAATATTTTTCCATGATTTTAGACGCGATCCCGGATCCGAGCAAGCATATTGCGCATTTTCATGTAACACGCGGGTGGGGTCTGGCAAATGTTCTGGCGGCTTTGCAGGCCGGTATCACCCATTATGAATCAACTCTGGGCGGCACCGGCGGACAGCCTGCTAATTTTGTTGACGGCTCACCGGTTGCCGGCACAGGATCGTATTATTATAAAGATCCGACGATTACCGGTCTTGTCTCCACAGAGGATATGGTTGTAATGATGGACGAAATGGGTATTGATACAGGCCTTGATGTCGATCGCGTATTGAAGACAGGGTTGATGCTTGAAAAAATATTGGGTCGCCGACTGCGGTCTGAATGCGCGCATTCCGGGAGGATTCCGAAAGAATTAACCGGTCGGGGATAGTCGATTTTATTTAAATACTTTTCCAGGAGGAAATAAACATGTCCAGAATGCTCTGGCAACCATCGGAAGAAAGAATCAAGCAGACCAATATGTATCGTTTCATCCGGTTTGTTAATGATCGATATGGACTTGACTTTAAAGAATACCAGGAGCTTTATCAATGGTCTGTTATCCGTATCTCCGACTTTTGGGCTGCCATGTGGGATTTTGCGGAGATCCGGTTTTCAAAGCCCTATGACCAGGTAATCGATGATATCGATAAAATGCCAGGCGCAAAATGGTTTGGCGGCGCGCGTCTTAATTTTGCTGAAAACCTGCTGCGGTATCGTGATGACCGTATTGCTATTATTTTCAAAGGTGAAACACAACCGACAGTTCGCATATCATATGCAAAACTTTATGATGAGGTTGCACGGGTTGCAGCATCTTTAAAAGATTTGGGTGTTCAGCCCGGCGATCGCGTTGTCGGTTTTATGCCGAATATGCCACAAACGATTATCGCCATGCTGGCTGCAACAAGTCTGGGGGCCACATGGTCATCCTGTTCTCCGGATTTTGGCATCAAAGGGGTGATGGACCGGTTCGGTCAGATTGCCCCCAAGGTATTATTTACAGCTGATGGCTATTTATTTAAAGGAAAACCACTGGATTCTTTGGAGCGGATTTCCCAAATCGTGAAAAAGATACCTTCCATTGAAAAGATGGTGGTGGTGCCTTATACACAGGCGGATATCGATGTTTCAATGATTGACAATGCCGTGTTGTTTGATGAGTTTAAATCTCCACAATCCGGACTTGACATCGAATTTGAACAGCTTCCGGCAGATCATCCCTTATATATTATGTATTCATCAGGCACTACAGGCTTGCCCAAATGCATGGTGCAGAGCAGTTCCGGAATTTTGATTAATCACCTGAAAGAATTGCTCCTTCATACCGACTTAAAACGAGATGATGTGATTTTTTATTTTACTACCTGCGGATGGATGATGTGGAACTGGCTGACCAGTTCTCTGGCCGTGGGGGCATCCATTGTCTTGTATGACGGTAATCCGTTTTATCCGGATGAAGGAACCCTGTGGCAGATGACGGAAGAAGAAAAGATCACGGTTTTTGGCACCAGTGCCGGATATATCTCAGCGCTCAGAAACACAGGGCTTCGGCCAGGAGATAAATATGATTTAAATTCACTTCGCGCATTGCTCTCCACCGGGTCTCCTTTGTCTGAAGAAGGATTTGAATTTGTCTATGATGCGATTTGTTCTGATATTCAATTGTCATCAATATCCGGCGGCACCGATTTAAACGGCTGTTTTGCACTGGGCAATCCCATGGCACCGGTTTATATCGGTGAACTTCAATGCAGGGGGTTGGGTATGAAAGTGGAAGCATTTGATGAAAATGGTAAACCGGTTATTAATCAACAGGGTGAACTGGTTTGCACGGCACCGTTTCCCTCCATGCCGATTTATTTCTGGGATGATAAGGAGAATCAAAAATATCATAATGCGTATTTTGATGTATACCCTGATATCTGGCGCCATGGAGATTATATAGAGATCAACGAAAGGGGAGGTGTTCAGATATTTGGACGTTCAGACACAACGCTGAATCCCGGAGGTGTTCGCATCGGAACTGCCGAGATCTACCGTCAGGTGGAACAGATGAGTGAAATTGCAGACAGCGTGGTTGTCGGCCAGAACTGGAAAAACGATGTCCGCGTTGTTTTATTTGTTCAGATGGAGCAAGGGGTTACGCTGACCGATGAGTTGAAACTGAAAATTAAAAAAACAATCCGTGCCAATGCATCTCCCCGGCATGTTCCGGCAAAAATTATTGAAGTGCCGGATATTCCATATACCCTGAATATGAAAAAAGTGGAATTGGCGGTCAAGAAGATGATTGAAAACAAACCGGTGCTAAACAAGGATGCGCTAAAAAATCCTGAAGCACTTGATTTTTATGGAAAGATTGAGGAGTTACAAACTGATTAAAAGGAAAAATATGACAATAAAAGCAAAAACACCGAATGAATTGGCCAATGAGGATCTTGCCAAATATATAATCAATCTTTTTCATCGAATTGTTGTCCATTATTCGTTTTGGTTTACCGAAGTCCGTCACCAGATGGGCATGGAAAAAGCCCTTGAGGTGATGGAAAAAGCAACTTCCCGTGGCCTTAAAATTCAGATGAACAGGTTGTCAAAGACCCTTGGTTTTGAGATGAAAGATGATTTGCCGGCCTTTTTAACAAATATGTCCCGTGAATCTTTGATGGATTTGATTGGCAGCGTGTCAGCCAACTGGCTGGTCAACGACGGCGTCTGGTTTCAGGCTGTGGAGTTTGCCTATGGAATGGGAGAGGCAAAACGGTGCAATGATTCTGCCTGGGCTCAATTTTCGCCCTTTGAAGCGTGGACAATCAAACAATTTTTAAATTTACCGGAAAATCCAGGTTTGGAAGGTCTCAAAAAGGCACTTGCTTACCGTTTATATGCCAATATAAATGTCCAATCTATTGTGGAAGAAAAACCGGACGGTTTTGTATTTCAAATGAATGACTGCCGGGTCCAATCGGCCAGAAAAAGAAAAGGGCTTGATGACTACCCTTGTAAATCCGGTGGCATGGTGGAATATACCTATTTTGCAAGATCCATTGACAGCCGGATAAAAACAGACTGCATCGGCTGCCCGCCGGATGATCATCCTGATGACTGGTTCTGCGCATGGCGGTTTTACATTGAAGAAGAAGGGAAAAAGGAATCATAATGGAATTTAAAGAAATTTTATTTAAAATAAATGACCATATCGCAGTCCTTACATTAAACCGACCGGAAATTCGAAACGCTATTTCCAGCCGGGGAATTATCGAAGAGATTGAAACTGCATGTCGAATGGTCAATGACGATATGACAGTTAAAGTATTAATTATTACGGGCACTGATCCTTCCTTTTCATCCGGCGGTAATGTAAAAGACATGGCTTCAAAAGAGGGAATGTTCGGTGGTACACCCGCCCAGCTGATGGAAAATTATCGAAAAAACATACAGCGTATTCCGCTTGCCGTGTTTGATGTTGCGGTGCCTACCATTGCCGCGGTTAACGGCCCGGCCATCGGAGCTGGTTGCGATCTGTCGTTAATGTGCGATATGCGAATTGCATCGAGAAAAGCAAAGTTCGGCGAAACATTTTTATCTGTCGGGCTGATACCGGGTGATGGCGGTGCGTATTTTCTTCCCCGCGCAGTGGGGATGGCGCGTGCCTGTGAAATGACCTTTACCGGAGAAGTCATTGATGCGCAAAAAGCCTTGGATATCGGCCTTGTCAATGAAATGGTTCCCCATGCGCAATTAATGGAAAAAACCTTTGATCTGGCTGCAAAGATCACATCAAAACCAGCCGAAGCCCTTCGCATGGCCAAACGCCTGCTTTATGCGGGTCAGGACACGACTCTTCGAAAATTGCTTGAGCAGTCCGCCGCCTACCAGTCTTTATGCCATCACACCGAGGATCACATGGAAGCGCTTTCAGCCATGTTTGAAAAAAGAAAGCCTGAGTTTAAGGGGAGGTAGGGGCGTAAGTGTCAAATTGTTTT
>JAOZOL010000510.1 GCA_029933295.1 Desulfobacterales bacterium
TAATAAATATTCATGAGCAGAGCATGGAGAATAGAATTTGACGGGGCCGTGTATCATGTGCTGGCACGGGGCAATGCCCAGGAGGGAAAAAATTACCGGGAGATAACGAGCTGGAAAAAATGCTGGACAGAGTAATGCTGCAAATCAAGATGTGATACCAGCTATCCCGGTGTCCTTCAGGTATTCTTTGATGAACGTTTTTCTAATTTGATCAATGGGGACATCTGCAAACTCTCCTCGGTAATTGAGATATTCCATGTGTTTGTTTCCATCAAGATCACAGGGATGATAGATGGAGTCGATGCGTCCATCAAATTCAAGGGGTTTGATCCGAAATTTTTTACAGAGTTCTATATTAAACGCCGGGGTTGCCTTGACCCATGCGTCATCCAAGTAAATCGAGGTATACCCGTGCCAGAAAAAGATGTCCGTTTTCATCTGCTGACGCATGCGTTCGCTTGACAGGTGGTTTCGTATGTCTGCATAGCCGAGCCGGGCCGGTATCCCCATGCCCCTGCAACAGGCGGCAAGAAGAATTGCCTTGGCCACACACCAGCCCCGGCCTGTATCTAATGTGTGGCTTGCCTTCAGCCCATCAACAGACACTTCAATGGAATAGGGATCGTAGCGAATTTTGTCCCTGACAGCGTAATACAGGCTTATCGCCTGCTGTGTTTTGTTGCTTGAATCGCTTGCGTGTTTTGCAGTAAATGCTTTTATTTCAGGATGATCACTTTCAACCGTTGGTGTTGGGTCAAGATATTGCTGGACCTCTGGGTTCATTTTTTTTTAAACACTCCTTTTCTGGATCATTATCAATGGGCATGTGAGAACTACAGTTTTTTGAAAGTTTCCTTATTTAAAGGTGTCTAAAATTTTCTTTTTTTCCGCTTCATATTCCTGTTTATTAATGAGACCTGATTCAAACAGCTCTTTTAAGTAGCTAAGTTTGTTTTTGATACGCTCCTGCTGGGTGATATCTGTGGTTTTATCTGTGATTTGGCCCGGTTGGTTTGCTGCCGGTCGGACCAGCAATTTTTCGCTATCAGTGGTTGTTTTTAATGAAGATGTCGCCTCTGGTTTTTGTTTCGGTTTTTGATTTGCAGGCTGAGGTTCGGCTTTGATGGTCTCCTGAAGTTTATCAAGATCTACCACAATCCACATGGGGCGTTGTATACCGTTTTTATCGGTGTGGCAAGTCGCATAGGAAGGGACGGGAAGCAGGACAGTATCAGAAGATTTAAGTTTCAACGGATCAACCCGCATGGGCCTGTTCGGCAGTTCAGTGGTATTATTTTCTATATCAATTTTAACATTGATACTCGCAAACGCAATATTAAATCGGTTTGCAGGGTCAATAAAAATTACCCCTTCTGTTTTTTGTTTGTTTTTAAACAAACCCAAAAAGCGTTTGCTTCTGTTAAGTGATGTAAAACAGATTCGCTGATTGGGGGTGGCATCGGCCAATGCGCTGGCCAGGGCAGGGACAATGCGGTCAACTTCATTTTTTTGAAATACGGGATTTTCGGTTTGATTTTGCCAAAAACCGCTTTCTTCAGTGTAAATCAGATCTGTTAAAAGTTTATTAAGGGTAAGCGGATTTATTTTATAGGGATGATGATAATTTTGTGCAATGATCCGGTCTTTCTCCATGCGGTGCTCCAGGATGACCGTTAAATTTTTTTCTTCTAAAACAGGCGTTTTAATCCAGCGGCCGGTGCTGCATGCAGCTAAGATAACCGTCCCCATGAGAATCAGAATAAAAATGCGTTTCATTTGAATATTCTCC
>JAOZOL010000511.1 GCA_029933295.1 Desulfobacterales bacterium
AACCGACTCACATTGGTGTTGCTTTCGACACCAAAGCACCAACAGTTCGCCACGACGCCTTTGTTGAATACAAAGCCAATCGCGAGAAAATGCCGGAAGATCTTTCGTCCTCCATTCCTTACGTTATCGAACTTATTAAAGGATTCAATATTCCAATTATTGAATTAGACGGTTACGAAGCCGACGATATTATTGGAACTCTTGCAAAAAAAGCCGAGCAGCAGGGTTTCACAACTTTTATGATGACCCCTGACAAGGATTTTGGCCAGTTGGTTTCCGATAATATTTTTATGTACAAACCTGCACGCATGGGCAACAAAGCCGAAGTGTGGGGACCCAAGGAAGTATGCGAACGCTACAGTTTGAAGAATCCCGAACAGATGATTGATTTGCTTGGTCTTTGGGGCGATGCTTCGGATAATATTCCCGGTGTGCCGGGAATTGGTGAAAAGACGGCAATAAAACTTTTGGCAAAATACGATTCTGTTGAGGGCTTGCTTGCAAACTCCCATGAGTTAAAAGGGAAGCAAAAGGAAAATGTAGAGAACTTTGCAGACCAGGCTTTGCTGTCTAAACAACTGGCAACAATTATTCTGGACGTTCCTGTTGAATTTGAACCTGAAAAACTGGAATTGAAAGAACCCAATGAAAAATTTCTTAAAGAACTTTTCGAGGAATTGGAATTCCGCAATTTTGGGAAGCGGTTTTTTACAAAACAGTCGCTCGACAAAGTTGATGAAACAAAAACCATACAAGGTGATTTGTTTGCACAGGCCGAAATAGAAGCCGAAGAAAAGATGATCCCCGCGGAAATCAATACCATTGAAAATACTGAACACAATTATGTTTTAATTAATTCGGAGGAAGAGGCAAAGCAGGTTTACGAATTGCTAAAAAAGGAAAAATCAATTTGTTTTGATACAGAGACCACAGGTCTGGATGCAAATCAGGCAGAGTTGGTTGGGATGTCGTTTGCCATAAAACCACACGAGGCCTGGTATGTAAATGTGCCCGAAAATTACCATGAGGCACAAAGAATTACAAATATCTTCAAACCTCTTTTTGAAGATGAAAAAATTGAAAAGGTTGGTCAGAACCTGAAGTACGATATTTCAATTCTTAAGTGGTACGACATTGATGTAAAAGGCAAGTTTTTTGACACCATGCTTGCCCATTACCTTCTACAACCCGACCTGAGGCATGGCATGGATTATCTGGCCGAGACCTATTTAAATTATAAACCAGTACCCATTGAGAATTTAATCGGCAAAAAGGGAAAGAACCAAAAAAGCATGCGTGATGTTGATTTGCAGCAGCTTAAGGAATATGCTGCCGAAGATGCTGACATAACGCTTCAACTTAAATCCGTTTTTGAACCAATGCTCAAGGAGTCGAAGGTGAGGGATTTGTTTGATAAAATTGAAGTTCCACTGGTTCCTGTGCTGGCATCCATGGAGGCAGAAGGTGTTAATCTGGATATAGAAACCCTGAAAACTTTTAGTAAAGAACTGGAAGGTGAAATCGAAAAGGTTGAAAA
Source organism: Desulfobacterales bacterium (assembly GCA_029933295.1). Classification (GTDB taxonomy): domain Bacteria; phylum Desulfobacterota; class Desulfobacteria; order Desulfobacterales; family Desulfosalsimonadaceae; genus JAOZOL01. Next base: position 1,538 of record JAOZOL010000511.1, read on the forward strand.
GGAGATCTTTGAAATTACGGGCGAAGAATTCAATATCGCATCGCCCAAGCAAATGGGGGTAATTCTTTTTGAGAAACTGAAGATTTCTAACAAGCCAAAGAAGACCAAAACGGGTCAGTATTCAACAGGGGAAGATATACTTGTAAAACTGGAAAAGAAACATCCGGTGGTTTCCAAAATCCTTGAGTACCGCTCATTGACAAAACTCAAATCTACTTACGTTGATGCCCTGCCCGAACTTATAAATCC
>JAOZOL010000512.1 GCA_029933295.1 Desulfobacterales bacterium
GTGGCATTATTATCTCGGCAAGGGATGAATCTCCAATTCTGGATTCAGAAAATTTTGGCACATCTTGAATTAAATTATTGGCACGGCTCCGTCATTTGAAATGATTTAATTCAAGATGTGAGACTAAGGACTTGGCCAGATCCTATTCAACCTCGTGCCATAATATCTATCAATAGTATTGGCGATAATAAAAGTCAAGAATGGATTTGACCCCTTTGCCAGGGTTTTACTTAACATTTAAGTTGAATGTTTTTTATCAGTTCATATGCAATGTTTCTGCTTGTAAGGCGCATGATACTTTCTGTGGAGTACCCAAAACTCAATAAATTAATACTCCCATACCAGATTATTTTTTCATCAATCACAGCGAATTTTTGATGGATAGTTGATTTAAACAGGATGTTGACTCCTGAATTCGTTAAAAGCGAAAATATCTTTTCCAAAGTACCTTTCTTGTTCTCGTTAAAATCCTTAACCGGCCTTGTGACAATGGTGATTTTTACCTGCTTTTTTAAAATGTTCTCAAAATAACCCATCATTTGGGTCACACGCTTTTTGGTTACAAAAGGACTGACAATCATCACATGTTTTGATGCCTTTTCTATATCACTCACATAAACAGGGAAAAAGCTCTGTTCATCAAAAATAATATCTGTTGGTGAGTCAGGTATATTTTCAACCTTTGCCTTATAGCCGATCGCAGAGTAGCCCTTGAGCCTTTTCCCATACATTTTTTCAAGCATTCTTACGTGGATATCGATATAGTCGTATATTTGCACATCCTTTTTGCTCTTATGCAATCGATGGAGTCTGCCGGCATACTGTTGCAACGTCCCTTTCCATGCAACCGGCATTGCTAAAAACAGTGTATCAAGACGCGATTCATCAAAGCCTTCCCCAATAAAACTGCCGGTTGCAACCAAAACAAACGGTTTGTTCTCAGGCATTGAAGCTATTTTTTTCAAAATTTCAGTTGTTTTTTTAGTCCCCATACCGCCGGTAAGGCTTATGACATCCGGGATTTTTTTTTTCAGAAGATAACTCAATGAATTTGCATGGGCCACGCGTCCTGTCAGCACCAAAGAATTTCTGCCGTTTTTATGGCATTCCACCACATCATCAATGATTAACTCATTACGAATTTCATCTTCGATTAATTCCGAGTAAATTTTTTGAATCGTTAACCCTTCCTGCTTCTCAGAATCCCCGGTTCTGAAAGAAGTAAATCTTGGAATTAAAAAGTGATCAAACGGCCGTTTTTCCGCCTGAATTTTTGCATCCACAATATGTCTTATGGGACCGCAATAAAAAAAGATTATCGGATGATGCCCGTCTGGTCTGTCCGGCGTTGCCGTTAATCCATATATATATTTGGATGTAGAACTTTTTAAAATTTGCTCAAAACTAAACGCCGGAACATGATGACATTCATCAACAATAATCATTCCATAATTTTTGATACATTCTTTTACATTCCCGCCCTTGTTCAAAGACTGCATAATGGCAACATCCACAATGGAACTTAATCGGTTTTTACCTGCCCCCAACTGACCGATCAAGGCAGTCTTCTGTTTTCTGCCGCTTTTTGTAAACAGTTCAGGAAGGTCTTCATGAATCAAAAGAAATTCCGCAAGCCTTTCCATCCACTGAGCCAAGAGCTGCTGCCGATGAACCAGAATAAGTGTATTGACTTTTCTGGTGCTGATTAATTTCGCCCCGACAACTGTTTTTCCAAAAGCTGTTGCCGCCGACAACACCCCATTGTCCTTTTCAAGAAGAGCATCG
>JAOZOL010000513.1 GCA_029933295.1 Desulfobacterales bacterium
GCCCCACCATCAAGCACTTCCCGAATTTTCTGACCCAGCTCATTCATGTGGACAGGCTTGGCCATAAACGCCTTGATGCCTTTTTTAACGGCCGGTTCTTTATCAAGCAGGTGGATATTTCCCGAACACAAGACCACCGGGATATCCGGTCGAATTTTTATAAGTTCCGCAGTAAGTCTGTCTCCGGTCATCATGGGCATTATCATATCGGTAATCACCAGATCGAATTTGTCAGGGTTCTCCTTAAATAACGCAAGCGCCTCTAAAGGACTGACACATGCGTCTACCTGATATCCAAACAATTCCAGCATCTCTTTTCCCAGTTGAGCAATCGCTTCTTCATCATCTATAAAAAGGATACGCTCCGTACCGTTAACCGGGTATGTTATTTTATTTGTTTCACATACCGTCACTTCTGCTTCAGCAACCGGTATAAATATCATAAAACGGGTCCCTTTTCCGGGATCACTCAATACTGAAATATCGCCGCCCATCTTTTCAACGATTCCATGAACAACTGAAAGCCCTAGTCCAACCCCGATTCCCGCCTCTTTTGTCGTATAATAGGGATCAAAAATCCGGTCAATGGCCTTTTGATCTATTCCGGGCCCTGAATCCGCAATCGTCAGAGTCACATAACCGCCCGGTGACAGCGTTTGACAGGATTCAATAGATGATGCATCAACGATGACATTTTCCAGGCTGATTTCTATGATCCCACCTGTTTCAGCCATTGCATGGTAAGCATTCGAACAAAGGCTTGTCATCACTTGATGAATTTGAATCGGATCAGCCAGAACAACGTCATGGCCTATTGAAAACGCCTGTTTTATTTTAATGGAAGGAGGAAGCATCCTCCTCAGGCGCTTAATGGATTCTTCGACCACCGGGCAGATATTTATGGGTTTGGTTTTTGCTTCCACAACACCGGCGCATGCCAGGATACGGCCCACAACATCCTTGGCCCGCATGGACGCTGTTTTTATTTCTTCAAGCCACCCGCTGAGCGGGTTCCATTCAGGGACATTTTCCAGGGTCGACAAAGCCAGTTCCGTATTGCCCAAAATAATTCCGAGAATATTGTTGAAATCATGCGCTATGCCTTCGGCCAGGGTTCCGATTGCCTCCATTTTTTGGGCTTGGCGGAGTTGCGCTTCGAGTTTTTTCCTTTGCGTGATATCCCTTGAAATTTCAATAACTGTTTCCGGGTTGCCGTGATCATCTTTTAACGCAACGTTTGCAGTACAATGAAAATTTAATGTATGCCCATTTTTATCGATCACTTCGGTTTCATGCGAATGCACTTTCCCATCCTTAAATGCTTTTAGCGTAATACAGGGATGCGGTTCGCACGGCATTTTTCGATTATGATACACCTCATAACATTTCCTGCCGACAAGATCGTCACCGAACATATTTTTGGCAATTTCATTTGTCCAGATAATATTCAAATCCCGATCCATCATGCTCATGTGATCACCGATGGCAGACAGCATAGCATTGAACTTTTCTTCATTCTTTTTCAACGATCCACCCCTTGGGCTCGGAAATAAATACCTGAATTTTAATATAGTAGTTTACACAAAAAACAGGGAGGATGATATCGGTGGTTGTCTGATTTTTTTGTAGGATTTTGGCTCGTCATGTTGTCAGGGTTTGTCCTACAAAACGAAAAGAAACAGGCGCTTCAATCACTTAAAAAAAAGCTGAATAATACTGCCGCAGCGCCGGAAATACCGACGATAATGAAAAGCTTTTCATGGTAATGAATTACCACTGTAT
>JAOZOL010000514.1 GCA_029933295.1 Desulfobacterales bacterium
TAGACCAAGAAAGGAAAAGAAATAATCGTGGTCTGTCCCCGATTTTTGAAAGCAAATATTGTCTAATTTAGATAAGATGGTTAATTATATAACTGAAGTTTCACGAAATTCATTACGCCACAATACGTAGCAATGTATCTACAATGGAATTAATCATGGTTTTGTTTGGAACAGGGAAAACCCTATTAAAATTATCGTCCAGCGCTACCTTCGCGATGCACCTTCGAATGTCTGAGAAGGCAAAATGTCTTCTTCCCGTGATTGCATGTCGTCGACTCGGAGCTTTTTCAATTTTGTCTGCGTAAATCCAGGTCAATGCGGTTGCCATCAAGCAAAAATTCAAGTGGTTTATAACTGCAAAGGGAGTTCTGGTTTGCGTGTCAGCACTTCCGATGTCCCTTTTAAGTTCTTTGAAACCTGCTTCAATTTTCCAACGTGCTCCGTAATATTCAATAATCTTTTCAGCGGAAAGACTTATATCTGTAGAAAAAAGTGCCACCCATTGGTTGTCACGAAATATCCAGACCACTTTAACCTGACATTTGAGGGTTTTCATCATGCAGATTTTTTCATAGGCAATGACTGTCATCATTCGACCGTAGAGATTTACCGTATATTCTTTTGTTAAATATTTTCCGAATAGCCAAGCAAGTTGTTTTGCATTGCCAAGCTTAACGCCATATTTTTTAGGTCTTCCAACTCCAATAGTGTTTTGGGGGAGGTCGAACAAGTTGGCATTTACACGCAGTCTAGATATTATGTGAATTCTGTCTCCAATTTTTTCACGAAGTAGTTTCCACAGGCCATTGTTTCCAAACCAGGAATCGGTAACCGTGAGAATGTCAACATTTTCAAAGTGAGTTGCAATTTTGATGAGCATCTCTGTAGCCTGCTCGAATTTGCTATTAAATTTGACCTCTTTTTTCCCGACTAATAAAGTTTTGTTTTCTAGGTCTTTTTTCAGGTGATAGAAGAGAAAAGCCATCGGCAGAAACGCCCATCGTCCTTTAATGACTTTTAACAGTCCAACAACGACAATATTTTGAGACCAAGGATATTTTGCTTGGTTGGCTTTAGCTGCATGATCAAAAAACCTATGGCAAGCGAAGATCTTTTTACCAACTTTCGGATTGATACAATCATCCAGAACCGTAATCAATTTACCATCAGTAAGAGGATTAGGAATCAGAGTCCACAATCGTTTCCAAAGTTTATCCCATGGAAGTTTTGGTGACCCCATAAAAGTGTAGTAACGCCGCACCGACAAAGTTCCAATGTTAAAACCAAAGAGAGTTTGCAGAGATCTCAGTAAATTAGAAGTTTTCGAAGACGTGAACGGAATAATGATGGCAATGATGCTGTAGATAAACCAATTTGACCGTTCATCACCTTTTCGAGAGTGAGCAAAATCTTCTTTGAATCCTTTGAGTAAAGAGTGTAGTATGAACATAGCGAGGCCTCCATTGTGTTTTTTGTTTGGTACAAAAGATATAACACAATATGGCCTCGCTGTCACGTTAAACCGTTGAAATTAAAGGTGTTTCCTTGTTTTTCGCCTAAATCACGCTCAAAAAAAAACTCAACTATATCAAGCACTTGTAAAGCAGTGGGCGAAAATTATACCAGCTTGATACACTTAGTCTTGATAGGTGGAGTTTAGAGGTAATAAAAAGCGTGAAACTTTAGATGCTTTATATTATCTATGTCAATTTGACCACAACAACGATTCGATTGTCGTTGTATTTTTGCGTCTGCCGAACTTCGCCCCTAGAAATCC
>JAOZOL010000515.1 GCA_029933295.1 Desulfobacterales bacterium
CTGGCAATGGAAATAATGGCACCGATTTTATTATCACGATAAATCGGCGCGCCGCTCACCTCACCGAATTTTTTTGAGCCGTCTTTTGCGATAAACCCATATATTGACGAAGTTATGCTCTCCCCCGACAACACCCGGATCGTATCTGAAAAGGCCTGTTCAAGATACTCGGGTGCCAGAATATTCAAATCCTGAAAGGGCCTGCCGATTAATTCTTCCGGTGTATACCCCAGTAATTTTTCAACCGACGGAGATACGGTGAGAATTTTTAACTCAGGATCAAGGGAGTAAATCACATCATTGGAGTGCGTAAAGAGTAAACGGTATTTTTCCTCACTTTCCTTAAGTTCCTTTTCCGTCCGCTTGCGGTCCGCAAGCATTTTGTTGGCATTTTCCGCCATCCGGTCAAGCTCATCAAATCGAACCCGGTCCCGGTCAATCGGTTCATCAGAAAGGGCTGCACGGTTAAAAAAGGACATAAACAGATTAAAATCTTTTTTCAGCCTTCGGTTCAGCCCGCTGAATAAAATAAGGAAAAAAGCGATGATGCCCAGAGTAATCAGGATGGAATAGAGCATCTTCGTCTTGATCTGGTTGGTTAATTCGGTTTGCATCCGGGCAATAACCGTTTCCACATCATCAAGATACACACCGGCGCCCACAAGCCATTGTAATTCAGGGATTCCGTAAATAAAAGATGCTTTTGGCGATTCTATATTTGACTGGGTCAGCTTTATCCACGAATAATATATATAATCACCGTCGGGTTTTAAAGAGGCATTGTACTCTTTTTTAAAAACGTTTTTTATCTTTTCAGGCTTTTTATTAAAGACCTCCCACAGTTTTTTTGTTCCGGAAAAACGTTTTCCATTTGATACCAAAGCATCCCCGTTTAATCGGTTAACAAAAATATATCCTTCTTTTCCAAACCGAATCCTGCTGATGTCTGAGAGCAGGTCTGCTTTTATCCGGTTCTCAACATCATCAACATACAAACCGGTTCCGATAAACCAGTCATATGGTTCAAACCGCTTAATAAAAGCTATTTTTTTAAAATCATTGCCTTTGACATTCGGTTTTGTCCAAAGGTATTCATAAAAACCTTCGCCGGATTTCTTCGCAATCTCAATAGAATCTTTAATGACATATTGGCCGCGTGTATCCTGCATATTAAGCTGGTTGCGCCCTTCCAATTCAGGCTTGTCTGCAAAGAGTACCTCGATGCCATCAAAGGTAACGATAAAATAATAGCCGCTTCCCTGCTCAAACCGGATGGGTCTTAAGGCGTCTATAATCATTTGCTGAATTTCATGCTCGTTTTTAGCGGCTTTATTTTTTTGATAAATATGTTGGGCGATGGCGCAGGCCTCGTAAGTCCTTGATTTAATCTTTGTTCTTGTCAACGCCTCACTTTTCATTTTCTCATAACGAATCATATCGACAACACGCTTAACTTCGCGCCTGATTATCTGTTTCTGCTCTGAAGTGTAATCCGTGCGCATTTGATCGGCGCGGGAATTAAATTCCTGATAGGAAACGACCACATCAAGGGCGACCATGCTAACACCAATCATTACGATAATGATAATTACCCATAATTGGATAAATTTGATGAAATTTATTTTTTTGCTCATAATTGTTTCCCCCGCTGTTTCTATGGTCAGCCCAACGTCAAAGCTGAGGGGCTATGTAGTCGCTTCGTGCAATCATTATAATTGAACGCTGATCAGGTCTTTTACGCACTTTAGCAACGTCTTTTTATTTAGCGGTTTT
>JAOZOL010000128.1 GCA_029933295.1 Desulfobacterales bacterium
AAGTCAAACTTTTTTTTTCTTGACAAAAACAAAGTGGAACAATATATTTTGATTTAAAAAATAGAGTTAAATGAGTTGTGCATAGAAAAACCCCTGAAATTTCAAGGAATCATACCATTGGAGCACAATGAAGAAATCTCCAAAATCAAAAGAAAATAAGATGGCAGGGAAAAACAAGATGGAGGCCCGTAAGAACATGATCATCCGGGTCGCTGCAGAAGTTTTTGCCAAAAAAGGATTTCAGGAAGCAACCATTGCCGAGATTGCCAAAAAGTCCAAAATTTCTGAAGCCTCTATTTATGAATATTTCACGACCAAAGAAGGCCTGTTATTTTCCATCCCCGCTGAGTCCGCAAAAGAAATTTTTGATTTAATGGAATTTCATTTAAAACTGATAAAAGGATCGGCCAACAAACTGCGTGCCATTGTGTATCTGTTTATGACCTCGTACCAGCATCATACGGATTTTGCGGCCATTATAATGCTGATTTTAAAGCATAACAAACGATTTCTGGAGACCGAAGGCCATCTGATCATCCGTCAGGGTATCAAAAACATCAATAAAGTGATTGAAGAAGGCATTGCATCCGGAGAGTTTCGAAAGGACATCAATCCATATCTTGTCCGATCAATTATTATCGGGACCATTGAGCATCTGACTACTAACTGGATAATGACCGGCCGCCCCGATAATTTAGAAAAGCTGGTCGATCCCATGATTGACTGTATTATTGAGGGGATTCAGAGCAGGCCGAATGAGCCGGTTCACTGGAGCTTGAGAAAGGTTCCGGCATGGGAAGCCGGCTCTCCAAAAAAATAATGTGGTTTTCGGGATCAGGCTTTCGCCGCAATAACGATTTTAAGCAACTTTTTTAAAGATCCAGTTCGAAAAACAGATTAAAAACAAAGTAACACTATAACTTTTTTTTATGAGGGACAGTGCAAAATGGAAGTGATTGACAGTAAAATCGATGTAAATTCCGAAGGGTATCAAAAAAATTATAAAGAGATGACCGCCCTTGTTGAAGATTTGAACAAGGAACTGGACATTGCCATGAACCAGCGGTCTCAAAAATCCCTTGACCGGCAGAAGGAATCCGGAAAAATTCCGGCAACAAAAAAGCTTGAATTACTGCTGGACCGGAACACACCGTTTTTGGAGATCGCGCCGCTTGCCGCAAAAGGCATGTATGACGGAAAAATTCATAAGGCAGGGGTTATCCTCGGTATCGGTGTGATTGAAGGCCGGGAATGCATGATCAGCATGAATGACGCCACCATTAAAGGGGGCTCCATTTACCCCATGGGGGTAAAAAAATCTTTAAGATGCCAGGCCATTGCCATGGAAAACCGCCTTCCCCTGATATCCCTGCTGGATTCCGCCGGCGCGTATCTGCCCATGCAGTCTGAAATTTTTCCGGATTTAGATGACGGGGGAAGAATATTTTACAACCAGGCCATGATGTCCAAAATGGGGATTCCACAGATTGTCGGAGTCATGGGGCTTTGCACGGCCGGGGGTGCTTATGGCGCGGCCATGTGTGATGAGATTGTTCATGTAAAAGGTCACGGTGCAATTTTTCTTGGCGGCCCTCCCCTGGTCAAAGCTGCCACAGGTGAAGAGGTGACAGCCAATGAACTGGGCGGTCCCGAGGTTCACTGCACGGATTCCGGGGTGTCTGATTATTATGCAGAAGATGATGCCCACGCCATCCAGATTATCAGAAATATTGTCAAAAACCTGCCCAAAAATGAAAAATCAAAGCTGACCATGGCGGAACCGGAACCACCGTATTATGATCCCAAAGAATTGTACGGTATTGTCAGCCCGGATCTATCCAAACCCTATGACTGCAGGGAAGTCATTGCCAGAATTGTGGACGGAAGTAAATTCCTTGAATTCAAGGAAATGTACGGGCCAACCCTGGTAACGGGATGGGCCCACATCCATGGGTATCCGGTGGGCATTCTGGCCAACAACGGAATTCTGTTTTCAAACAGCGCACAGAAAGCTACCCAGTTTATCCAGCTATGCGACAAACGAAAGATACCGCTTTTATTTTTGCAGAATATCAACGGATTTATCGTGGGCAGCCAGTATGAACGGCTTGGCATAACAAAAGACGGTCATAAAATGGTCAACGCGGTGTCAACTGCGTCGGTTCCAAAATTTACCATGGTGGTGGGCGCGTCTTTCGGGGCCGGGAATTACGCCATGTGCGGCCGGGCCTATTCGCCCAGATTCATGTGGATGTGGCCAAACGCACAGATCGGGGTTATGGGCGGCGAGCAGGCCGCCGGTGTTCTTGAAACCATCACCAATGATCAGAGAGCACGCCTGGGCCAGCCCCCCATGACTGAGGAAGAAGTCGAGTTTATCAAGGGCTCGGTTATTGAAAACGCACAAAAGGAAGGCAGCGCCTATTATTCCACGTCCCAGCTCTGGGATGACGGTATTATTGATCCGGCCAAGACGCGGGATGTTCTGGGGCTTGCCATATCGGCGTCCTTAAACGCTCCGATCAGGGATGATCAGTATGGGTTTGGCGTATTCAGAATGTAGATGGCGTCGTCAAAAGTCCCATCTGCTGCCTTATTAACGGCTTGCATATGGAAGCCTCCGACTCGTGTAAAATTCAGGTATGAATTATCAAGGAAAAAAAATGTTTAAAAAAATTCTCATTGCAAACAGGGGGGAGATAGCCCTCCGGGTGATCAATACATGCAGGGATATGGGGGTTCAAACCGTTGCTGTTTATTCGGATGCTGATAAAAAAGCAATGCATGTACTTGCAGCGGATCAGGCGGTATATATAGGGCCTTCCGAGCCGTCCCGGAGCTATCTTCATATGGATAAGATCATAGCAGCGGCCAGAGAAACCGGTGCTGAAGCCATTCATCCCGGCTACGGATTTTTGGCTGAAAACGCCGAGTTTGTGGAAAAATGTGAAAAGCAGGGGGTCGTGTTTATCGGGCCGCCGTCAAACGTGATCCGCGATTTAGGGGATAAAATAACCTCCCGGAAAATCATGCTGGGCAGCGGGGTTCCGGTGACACCAGGCCTTACCAGCACGGAAGCGGATACAGACATCATGATCAAAGAGGCTGAAAAGGTCGGATATCCGATACTCATTAAAGCCACGGCTGGCGGGGGCGGAAAGGGCATCCGGATTGTCCGTTCTTCCGGCGAGATGGCTGAAGCCTGCAGCGCGGCTTCCCGGGAAGCGCAAAATGCGTTTGGAAACGGAAAAATTTATCTGGAGAAGTTTTTTGAAAAAGCCCGCCATATCGAGTTTCAGGTGCTTGCTGATGTATTCGGTAACACCATTCATCTGCTGGAACGGGAATGCTCGGTTCAGCGAAGGCACCAGAAGATCATCGAGGAAACTCCGGCATCGGGAATGACCCCGGAACTCAGGGAAAAAATGGGTCAGGCCGCAGTGACTGCGGCAAAGGCATCCGGATATGTGAATGCGGGAACCGTGGAATTTTTAGTTGATGAAAGCGATAATTTCTATTTTCTTGAAGTCAATACCCGTCTTCAGGTGGAGCATCCGGTCACTGAAATGATCACCGGTGTTGACCTGGTCCGCCTGCAGCTTGAAATAGCCAGCGGGAACAAACTGACGATTGACCAGAAAGACATCATAGGCCGGGGCCATGCAATCGAATGCCGGATTTATGCGGAAGATCCGGAAAAAGATTTTTTCCCATCACCCGGTAAAATCGAATTTTTAAAGGAACCCACCGGACCGGGAATACGCAATGACTGCGGGGTATATTCCGGCTTTGAGGTGCCTGTTGATTATGATCCGATCCTGTCCAAACTGATTGTGCATGCCCAAACCCGGGAGCGTGCCATTGCTAAAATGATCAAGGCGTTGAAAGGGTATGTGATTTTAGGGGTGAAAACGCCGGTTGCTTTTTTGATTGATGTGCTAACGTCAAATCCGTTTGTCAATGGCGATGTTTATACCAATTTTATTGAAACCCATTTTTCAGACTGGCAGCCTGATATATCTGATGCCGATCTCGCCCGCATTGCGTTTGTGATTGACGGGATGTGCGGCAGCCGGAAAGTGATAAAAAGAATTTCTACAACAGATGAAGCGGCGACTCCCTGGCAGACGCTGGGGAACTGGCGGCAGTAGAAACGGAGGTGTTTTTGTGGAATACAGACTTAAAATAAAAGAAGAGATTCTTCCGGTGGAAGTGGAAACAGCCGGAGAAGGAAAAATAAAGGCAAATATCGGCGAAGCCGGATTTGATGTAAGTTATAACGCAATCTCTGACAATAGAATGCATCTGGTTGTAAACGGCCAGGGTATAAATGTCTATGTAGCGGACAAAAAAAATGGAAAAGACATCTTTATCAACGGAAAATCGTATTTTGTGCAGGATGCGGACTTACTTGAGCAGACGAAAACACGGAAAAAAGGATTGGATGCCGATCCCACGGAAGTCACGCCGCCAATGCCGGCTGTTGTCATATCCGTTCCGGTTGCGCAAGGTGACACCGTTACAAAGGGACAGGCGGTTGTTATCGTGTCAGCCATGAAAATGGAAACCACCCTGACAGCGCCCTTTGACGGAATCGTCACAAAAGTAAATGTTGCCGAAGGAGACAAGGTGATGCCCGGTGATATCCTGGTGGATATTGAGAAGTTGTAGCTCCGCGAACTGTTACAAAAAAAATGAAGCAAAGGAGATTCTTTTATGCCGGAAAAAGACCTGCTGTACAATGTCACAAATCATATCGCGCGTATCACCATTAACCGCGAAACATATCGAAACTCCATCAGCGCCGCTGCGGTGGCTCTGTTCATGGAGTATCTTGACATGGCGGAAAAAGACGATGCGGTGAGAGTGATCTGCATTACGGGGGCCGGAAAAAAAGCTTTCTGTTCCGGGGCGGATTTGGGCGGTGCCATGAGCGCGGAAGGCGACGATAAAAATCAGGCTTTTCATGATTACGCACGGCTGTTAAAACGCCTTTCGGGTTATTCAAAACCAACAGTGGCAAGGATAAACGGCTACTGCCTGGCCGGCGGGACTGGTTTTATGCTGGCCTGTGATATTGTGATAGCAAAAAATGATGCAAAATTCGGGACACCGGAAGTCAATGTGGGCCTGTTTCCCATGATGATCGGCGCGCTGATTTTTAAAAACGTATTAAAGAAAAAAGCCATGGAAATGGTGCTTTTGGGGGAAAAACTGGGAGCTTCCCAGGCACAGGAGATGGGGTTGATTACCCGTGCGGTTGTACCGGAAAAACTGGATGAAACAGTGGATGCTGTCCTTGCGATCCTTGCATCCAAAAGCCCTGTTGGAATAAAAATCGGAAAAGAGGCGTTTTATGCCATTCAGGACATGCCCTTTGAGGAATCGCTTGATTTTCTGTCGGAAAAGCTTGCAGAAGTGGCGTCCACCCAGGATGCCATAGAAGGAATTACCGCTTTTATCGAAAAACGGAAGCCGGTGTTTACGGGGAAATGAGTAAAAGAAAGGAGATACCAATGGGAAGTGAAATTTATTTTAACAAAGACCATGAAATGGTGCGCAAGGCGGTCCGGGATTTTGTCAACAAGGAGATCAATCCGTATGTGGACGAATGGGAGGAAAAAGGGATCGCGCCGTTAAAAGACCTGTTTAAAAAAATGGGAGATCTTGGATTTTTAGGCATCCGTTATGATGAAAAATACGGCGGAGAGGGGCTTGACTACTGGTATGAAACCGTTGTTATGGAGGAACTGGCTCGTATCAAATGCGGCGGTGTCCCCATGGCCATTGCTGTTCAAATGAGCATGGCCATTCCTGCCATTGATGAATTCGGAAGCGAGTATCTCAAGGAAACCTATATGAAACCGGCTATCAAGGGCGATCTTGTTTCCGCCATTGCTGTCACCGAGCCCGATGCCGGGTCGGATGTGGCTGCTTTAAAAACCTTTGCCAAAAAGGATGGAGATTCTTATGTTTTAAACGGCTCCAAAACGTTTATTACCAACGGCACCCAGGCTGATTTTCTCACCCTGCTGGCCCGTACCAGCGAAGATGCGGGATATCATTCGTTCAGCCTCTTTGTCGTCCCCACGGATCTGCCCGGTTTTAATGTAAGTAAAAAACTGGATAAAATGGGCATGCGAAGCAGTGATACGGCGGAGCTTTATTTTGATAACATGAGGATCCCGGCCGAAAACCTGATCGGAATTGAAGGCCAGGGGTTTATCCACCAGATGATGCAGTTCCAGCATGAACGGTTTGCCGTGCTCCCGCTGTCATATATCAGTGCCCGGGATATCATTAATGAAACTGTTGAATATCTTAAAGGACGGATTGTGTTCGGCAAACCGCTGATCAAAAAGCAGGTACTGCGACACCGGATAGTGGAATGGTTGAGTGAAATCGAATGTCTCCAGCAACTGACCTATCATATTGTCCGCATGAAGATGGCCGGCCAGGATGTCTCAAAAGAGATATCCATGGGTAAACTCTTTAGCGGAAACCTCTTGAGCAAGGTGGCTGACGGATGCCTGCAGATGTTCGGGGGAATGGGATTTATGAATGAAATGCACGTTTCACGGCTTTACCGGGACGCCCGGCTGCTGTCCATAGGAGGCGGAGCCAGTGAGGTTATGAGTGATGTCATAGCAAAACTCGAAGGTTTCTAATTTGACTCACTCACACGCCGGGTGAACAATGGGGCCGGGGTCTGAAGATACGAAAAATTCCGTTTGAGGAAAGCCCCAGGATTTTGCATGGTGGTTGTCCAGCGGCGGCATTTTAAAAACACAAATCTGGTCATTGAAGGCAATGTTGCCCGCCAGCGGATAACAATCGCCCAGGCCTTTGCCGGGCCGCCCGGGGAAGGACCAAAGCCGGGACAAAGAGTAGTTAAACTCTGATTCTTTTAATACCTGAATTTTGCATGAAAATTGATAAGAACTTTTTTATCAATTGAAAA
>JAOZOL010000516.1 GCA_029933295.1 Desulfobacterales bacterium
TTAAAGAAAAGTTTTTGACATAAATCAGCGACAGGTGACAAATTTGAAATCTATTACTAGAGGCGGCACCTTGTTCGGCAAGATTACAATCTTGTGAGAAGCAGATTTTAAAGCTATCCCTGATGTTGGCGGGTGGGCAGCGGTGAAGGAAAAGACACCGGCAGCTGATGATGGAGTATCCGCAACAAGCGTGGTTAGCCTAAACAGTTATACGCAAAAAGTATACCGGGAAGGGGTGTTGGTGACAAGAGAGGTGAGGGGGGAGATTTGAAATCTGACCCCAAAGATCAATGGTTATTTGGGATAACCGTTGCCAGCAGTCTGGCTTTCAGCTCTTCCCGGGACAGGCTTTTAAGACCGTTTTCTTTCCAGACATATTCATCGAAAAGCAGTAACTTATTTTCCTGATAGAAGGAGCCTAAAGCTTTCAACATGCCCTGCTGGTTGTAACGGGCATTGAGGTATTCTTTTTTCATCCCGAAATTTTTCTGAAAAAGAAAATGATTATGAAGTACCAAAGCTCCAGGGGCATTGACCAAGCGATATCCTTGTTGGCGCAGGGCGAAAGAGACTCCAGCATCTTCGAAAGCATTGGGATAGCCGGCATGCAGGAAAGGGCGGGGATTAACGGTAAACAGGGTAGCGCCGATTGGCACCCACTCACAGTCGCGAAAACGACTGGTTTCCAGCTCATAATGTGACCGGCCAGCATCAAAACGAGTGAGTTCTATCAGCTCCTCATCCAGCCGCTTTACCCCACCACCGGAAAACTGCAATCGGTTATCGGGAAAATAAACCCGGGCAACAACCGCCCCGATTTGCGGGTCGCTCTCGGCCCTGACGATTAATTCTTCAAGCCAACCGGGCTGGGCAATTTCATCATTATCAAAAGTTATAAAATAGTCACCAGTAGCGTATTCCAAGGCTTGTTGCCGTCCTGCTGCTGGGCCAAGATTTTCGTGATGGAGAATCAAGCGAACGAAAGGGTAGCGTTTCGGGGTCAGCGTCTTTTGCAGCAAAGTGATGGTGGCCGCGTCTGAACCGTTATCAAAAAGGATAACCTCCATGGGTATCTTTACCGTGGCTGCTAGGCTGTCGATGGCCTCGATGGTCTGCTCTCCCTTGCCGAAGGAAAGCATGATAATGCTGACTTTTTTGGGATAGGTCCCCGCGGCAATTGCCTGCCGCTTACGGGCTTCCTCTTGGATAAGCTCAGTAAAATGTTGTTGATTGTCCTCGGCCGTGGTAGAGGCTTGCTGCTTGTGGAAGCGGTGGTAATATACAAAACGAGGAACAAAAACAAAGGCTAGTGAAGGATAATGAAAGGCGATGCGCATCAGCATATCATAATCCTGGGCGGCGTCAAACCGAGGGTCAAAGAGACCCACCTTTGCGAAGGCCGATCGGCGAATCAGCTTGAAATGGGTGGCAAACATGCGCTCAAGATTTTCAGCAAAATAATCCTTACGGGGTAAGTGCTCAAAAGAGATGCGTTGTACCTCGCGTCCTTGTTCATCAATATTGATGCGTCCCGTGTGCAGGTATACCGTATCCTGGCGCCAGTAAGGAATCGTGCTGGATACGGCGTCGGGTGCCAGATAATCATCGCAGTCAAGGAAGGCGATGATGTCACCACGTGATTTGATCAAAGCACGGTTTTGGGTTTGGGAAATCCCCAGATTTTTCTCGTTATGCAGGATGGTCAGCCGTGGCTGATCGGCAAACTTTTGCAGAATGAGTTTTACTTCAGGGTCCGGGGACGCGTCAT
>JAOZOL010000129.1 GCA_029933295.1 Desulfobacterales bacterium
GACAATGTATCAATAGAAAAATATCAATAAAATACAAAAAGTTATGTTATAATTTGAGATTACCGGCGTTTTACAATAAATGTTTTAATGCGGTTCCCGTCCATTTCATTGACGGTGATGAGATATTGATCAATGACGATCTGTTCCTTTTCTTTTGGAATTCTGCCGATCTGCTCCAGTATATAGCCGGAAAACGTTTCATACTCAGGAGATTGGGGGATTTGCATATGAATTTTTGTATTAATCGTTTCAATATCGGCTGCACCTAAAACCATCCATTCCTTGCTTCTGATTCGCACAACAGGCTGCTTGATAATATCTGTTTCATCGACAATATCACCGACAATGGCCTCTAAAACATCTTCAAGAGTAACAATGCCGGACACCTCTCCGTATTCATTCACCACAATGGAGGCATGATCCTTTCTTTTCTTAAACTGATTTAATAACTGGTCCAGTTTTTTATTCTCCGGCACAAAATAGGGTTCTCTCATGATTTTTTCCAGATTCAGCGATCCGCTTGCATTAGCCTGTTGCCTGAATAAATCTTTGATGTTTACCATCCCGACGACATGATCAATGTCACCATCAATAACGGGAATTCGGGTAAAACCGGATTTTATAATTTTCTCAAGCTCGGGCTTTTCCCCCTTGTCGATAACAAACATATCCGCACTCGGCGTCATAATATGGGATACGCTGATATCATCTAATTTGACAATGTTTGAAATAAGTTCCCTTTCATCCGGGTTAATCTGGCCTTCTTCATGAACAACTTCAACAAAGGACATCAATTCCTCTTCAGTGGCAAATGGTACGGATTTTACACGCCCGGTCAGCTTGGGTATGAAATTTAATAATAAAATAATCGGGGAAAAAACATATGACAGCCAGTAAACAGGAAAAATAACCGCTCTTGCGATCATGATATTGTTTTGGGTCGCAACCGATTTTGGAAAAATCTCTCCAAAGACAAGAATCAAAAAAGTCATAACACCTGTGGCAATGCCTACGGCAAGTCCGCCGGCATCAGCGCCATTATTACTTGAAAAATATTCAATCGAGATTGCGGTTGCCAGAGCCGAAGCGCCGATATTCACCAGGTTATTTCCGATTAAAATGGTCGTGAGCAGTTTATGCGGCTCTTCTTTCATTTTCAAAATAAGCGCATTGGCATGACCGGATTTTTTGGCAATGAATCTGGCTTTTGCCCTGTCGATGGAAAAAAGCGCGGTTTCTGATGATGAAAAAAAGCCGGATAATACCAGCAAAACAAACAATAAAATCAATTCACCTGTCATGCAAAATCACTCCTGTTTTATTTTTGTTTTGTCTTCATGAGCGGGACCATCACCTGAAATATTTTCTTGTATACGGTCTGAATGATCGGGACACCCAGGGCTTTTCTGATAAGTTTCAATAGAACAAATCGCCGGGGACGCCAGGGGCTCTTATCCAATGCAATCTCTTTAATCCGAAAACTGGAGCCGAACAGGCTTAATATCATAATATACGAAATGATCGCAATCAGATCCCAGGCCCGGCGTACATGGTCTTTCGGATAATTGAGCTTCTCGCCCATGGCCATGCGCTGAATTTCAACAATGTGATAAATATCGAGTTTACTACCAAACAATTCCCTGGCAGTCCACAATAAATACAGGCAGCCGCCGCAGTAACTCACCATGGCGTCAGCGCCGGTTGCTTCAGCTTCCTTGATCTTCTTTTCAGCCACATGCATTATATCAAAAAGAATATGGATCGGCCGGGTCCAGGAAGCGCCTGCCCCAAAGCCGCAGCAAAGCGAACATTCACGGATGTGTTCCATTTCAACAATTTCACACCCCGTGCGTTTAAGAATCTCCCTGGGAGGGTCCCAGTATTGCCCGCCACCGGCTTTTGAGTAGCAATTATCGTGGACGGTTACGCGAAGGCTGAGTGGATGCGTAATTTGAATCTCGTGTTGATCAATTTTTTCCAGCAGCCATTGATGGAAATTGACCACTTTAAAATCCTGGGGGGTATTCATCTCCTTGGGCAGAACATCCGTGATCATCCAATGAACCGCATCTATCAGGGGGACGATCGTTTTCACACCCCACCCCTGAAAATCATCCCGGCATTTTTCACCGATTCTGCGCACTACGTCAAGATACCCGCCCTGGTACAGATAAGCCCCGCACTCCCAGTGATCCAGCAAATCCACCGGCGTAAAATAATCAAGCAGGCGACTTCCGCCGATGACAAACGGCAGGAGATGGACATAATTTCCGATTAAAAGCACATCCCCCGAAGGCTTTCGCGTCATCCAGTCGTTAATCCAGTTTTTTTCTTCCAAAGTCAAAAACATATCCAGCAATTGCCAGATATTTAAATCCATTGTCGGGCATACGAATCGATAAATATAAGGCGCACCACGTTTATTGTACAGATCATTCCAGCGTTCAAGAATTAATTGATAAGGTTTGCAGTCATGGGGGCAAAAATGATTGCAGGAACGGCATGTGGTGCACAGCGACAGAACATATCGGCCTTCATTTCCATTAATCAAGGACTCAATCTCCTGTTTTGCCACATCAATGGGCAAAGAAAGCTCCGGACACTGATGAAAACATTCACCGCATCGCGTGCATGCATCTACATTGAATATCTGCGTATTTCGATCATCAGTAATGGATTTCATATTCCCCTCTTTTGTAAATACATTATCTGAATTTTAAAAAAGTAATCTTTATGAAAACTCGGATCCAAAGGGTTTTATAAGAATAATCAGAGCCGGCAAAAGCGTCAGAGCGGAAGTGATCGCGATCAACATGGCCAACCCGGTCAGCAGACCGAACAGAATACTGGGGATAAAATTTGATAAAACCAATATTGAAAAACCGATAATCACCGTGACGGAAGTGTAAAACATGGCATAACCGATGCTTTCGTGACTTCGATGCATGGCCTGAATATAATTGCCATCAATTTTAATCTCTTCCTTAAACCGGTGGATATAATGAATCGTATCATCCACGGCAATCCCCACGCTGATCGAGGCAATGGTGATGGTCATCATATCCAGGGGCAGATTCATCCATCCCATGGCCCCGAGAACCACCCCGATGGACAACAAATTGGGAAATATGGCGATAATTGCCAGGTAAAAAGACCTGAAAAGAATTAAAAACATTATCGTCAGCGCCAGGAGAACGATACCCAGTGTCTCGATCTGGGAGGTAAAAAGGCTCTGGAGCATGTTGTTATAAAGCACCATCATCCCTGTAAGATGAACATTTTTTTCCGGATATCCCAAATCATTGGTGAGATCATGCCGGATTTTATTTAACAACTCGTTTCGTCTCAGTGTCTTTTCGGAATCCCGGACACGCAGGGTTAAACGGACTTCATTATTTTCAACTGATGCATAAGGCTTTACCAGAAGGTCCTTGTACTTATCCGGAAGTTCATTATAAACCAATGACAATTCAAAACTGTCCAGGGGCTTTCCGCCATTTAATTTTGTCGCAATTTTCATCATTGTCCCTAAAGACAATACCTTTCCGGTCTCATGCAAACCATCCAGATAATTATGAACTTCCAGGACCTTATCCATTTTGTAGGGTGTGAACCAGTATTGCTTTGTGCTTTCCCCACCGTCATCATCAAATTCATCAAATTCATCAAATTCGTCCGGAACGGCTGTTTCTTCGTTCAATCCAACCGCCGGTTCCGGTTCATCATCAAAATCAATTATAACATCTAATGGGGTTGTCCCTCCGAGCTGCTGGTCAATGACCGTCATTCCCTTGTATATCTCGGTTGATTTTTTAAAATAATTAATAAATGAATTTTCAACAACCAGCCGGGAAATACCGATAACGCTGAAAAAAAAGGCGACGGCGCACATTACCAGAATCCATTTTCCACGAAATTCCGTTAAACGGGCCATAAACATTATTAAGGAATGACTTGTATTGGCCGCAGACGGCGGCTCGGTTTTTTTATACAGGACCAATCCGGCGGGAAAAAACAAAAAAGTCAGTGTCAGTGACACCGCAATACCCGCCATCATCATTAATCCAAAATTAACTACCGGCACAATATCGCATGAAACCAGAGAACCAAAACCCGCGATGGTCGTTATTGCTGAATAAAGAATCGGAACCAGCATCAGACGCACGGTTTCTCCCACCAGATCCCGCTGATCATTATCCGGATTCTGCGTCAGCAACTCCCGATATCTAACAACCAGATGAATGGTATAGGACATGGTAATAATCAATTGAAGTGAGATAAAATTTGAAGAAATGACGGTGACCTTCCAACCGGAGAGGCCCAGCAGGCCGAGCATCGCAATTGCTGAAAATGAGCAGCAGATCATCGGAAGAACCACCCAGCGCAGTTTTCTGAAAATAATTCCCATCGTCAGGATCAGAAAGAAAAAAACACCTATACCGAATACTTTTAAATCATTTTTAACAAAACTGATCAGATCATCCGCAATCATGCTGATGCCGCCCAAAAAAAGACCGGCATCCCCCCGGTACTTATCCATTATCGCACGGATTTGGGCGATATCTTTATGACGGGTTTGATTCCATAATTCATTATGTGCGTCCAGGTTTCTGACCACGTGATCATAGGCGACAGATTCCTCATCCGTCAGCCCGTCTGCAGCAGCCTTGTCCCGAAGCTGATTACGCCGCCGGATCAAATCCTGAAAAATGGTATCAATCTTGAAATTAACCTGAATCGCAGTGGTTTTTAAATCCGGACTGACAAGAAGATTACGAAAAAGCGGGCTGTTTTTCAGCTCAATTCGGGCAAGTTCCCGATCAACACCAGGGGACGCCAAGGTTCGGAGTTCTCCAGCCAGCTCACCAATGGGCATCGGCGGGCTTTCCAACAGGGGAACGTCCAGAAGTGTAATAACGGATTCAACCCGTTCCATTGCTTTAATTTCGTCCCGAAGGCTTTTAATTTGAGCAAGGACTTGATCCGACAGCAGATCCGCTTTGGGAGAATAAGCAATAAATAAAAAATCTTCAACGCCGTATCGTGCGGAGATCTCACGGGCATATCGGAGAGACGCGTCATTTTCCTGCATTAAAGTTTCGGCAGATGCATCGATTTTAAAATCTTTTGAGAAATAGCCGAGTGTTGCAACCACACATAACAAACAGGCAATCACCCGCCGGGGATGACGGATGATTATTTTATTAAAAAAACGGACAACCACTGAATCCGGCGTTAGCATTTTATACAACAGCCCCTTATTTTACGTCGGTTTTTTTCAATTCCGTCAGCAGGTCTTCCGCCGTCCCGGTTTTCAAGACCTCCGAGAACTGGCCCTGATAGCTTTTAACAAGGCTGAGACCGTTAACCTCTACATCATAGACCTTCCAACCATCGCTGGATGAATAAAACTTGTATAACATTTCAAGAGGCTTGTCATTTGTCTCGACTAAAATCGGAACGTATATTTTATTCCTCCGTACAAATGCCGGTTTATAATCGACCTTGACACAACAATACATTGAACTTCTTTCACTATATGATTTTTCCAATCGCGCAACAAAAAGATCGACGAATTCTTTCTGCTGACTTTTATTCAACTTCCCCCAGTTGGTTTTACCCAACGTCAGTTTGGCCATGAGCTTGAAATCGATGATCGGCCCGACGATATCCATAATGCGATTTTTAATGACCTGTTCATCAACATTTTTTTCCTCAAGGACCTTTAAAACCGCCTCGGTTTTTTCCTTTAACAAATTTGCAACCGTGTCCTTCTGATCCGCCATCACCGGAAAGGCCAACCATAGCAGGCACAACAGGGCAATTAATACGCTTTTCATCATTTTATTCCTCTATCTCTTTGAGTCGTTTTGTTTCATAAGCATTCCGTAATAAAATATACAAATCCAGCGCATCTTTTTTCAGATCTTCATACTGATCAATATAAAAGGATGTCGCGTTTATAACCTTTATTCCATAGACCGCCACACTAGTCCCAGGTTCGTCTATATAAATTACCGGGTCTAAAAAGTAATCCGGCAGCTTGCCGATTGTATCCCGAAGATTTGAGGGCCCCAGCAACGGCAGCACAATATGAAATCCGCTGCCGACCCCATAATATCCCAGCGTTTGGCCAAAATCTTCCGAACAGGATTCCAGTTCCAGCCATGATCGGGCAGGATCAAACAACCCTAAAATACCGGTGGTCGTATTCACGCCAAACCTTGCGGCTTCGACTCCTGCCTGTTTTACTTTTAATTGCAGTAAATTGTTAACAAACCGGACAGGAAATCCCAGATTGTTGAAAAATTTAGCCAGAGACTTGCGCACCGGTTCCCGGATAATAAAACTGTATCCCCGGGCAACCGGCTTCATAAACCAAATATAAATTTTATCATTCACCTGGGTCATAAACCGGTTGTAGGCGATTAAAGGGTCATGGATTTCCGTTACGTCCTGATCATTAAATTCAACAAACTCTCCAAATTCATCAAACTCATCGAATTCATCTTCATCTATTTCAGGATTTTCAAGATTTTCAGGATTCTCAAACATATCACTCAGGGCATTACCGGACATTGACCCAATGGGGATATCTGCAAACCCGTATGAAGGCATACTCAAAATCAAAAAAATACCGCATATAAAATACCGAAGGGCCAATAATTTAAATCGATTGCATTGCATTGTCAAATCGCTCTGTTAGTGTCTTAGATATGAAAACCAAATTGCTCAAAATACACCCACGCCAGGCCAAATTAATACAGAAACACGCACAAAATATCGATTTGTGTAACGTAATTTTAATTTTTACCATAGATTAACAATAAATTCAATGAGATTAGTACCTGAATTTTGCACGAGTCGGAGGCCCATATGCAAGGCATTTAACGGTGTAGCTATAGTGAACTATTGCAAGCCGTTAATAACGCAGCAGAGGGGAGCCTCCG
>JAOZOL010000130.1 GCA_029933295.1 Desulfobacterales bacterium
GAGAAAAATAACTTATCAATCATTTCAAACGATTACAAATGAGTTATTTGGAAGGTTGTTTTATGCTGGATAAAAAAGAAAAATATATTCTTGCCATAGATCTTGGCACCTCCGGCCCCAAATCGGCTTTGGTATCAACAAAAGGAGAAGTCATTGATTCTGCGTTTGTGGAAAACGATCTGAATCTGCTTTCCGATGGGGGGGCGGAGCAGGACCCGGAAGAGTGGTGGGAATCAATTTTAAAGACCTTTAAACTTATTTTAGAAAAAAAATTGGTCCCGGCTGAAGATATCATTGCCGTCAGCTGTTCCACCCAATGGTCGGGGACAGTGGCAGTGGATGAAGGCGGGCATCATTTAGGCAATGCCTTGATTTGGCTGGATTCCCGTGGCAGCCGGTATGTAAGAGAAATATCAGACGGTTTTTTAAAAGTTGAGGGCTATAGTGTTTCAAAGCTTCAGCGGTGGCTGAGGCTGACCGGTGGTGCGCCCAGCCATTCCGGCAAGGATTCCCTTGCCCATATTTTATACATTAAAAATCAGCACCCGGATATTTATCGCAAAACTTATAAATTCCTTGAACCGAAAGATTATATTAATCTGCGCTTAACCGGAAAATTTGCGGCATCCTATGATTCAATCACTCTTCACTGGGTGACTGATAATCGTAATATTAATAATATCGACTATGATGACAAGTTGATCCGCATGGCGACCATTGACAAAGGAAAACTGCCGGATTTAAAACAGGCGGTGGATATCCTGGGCCCTTTAAAAAAAGAAGTGGCCTGTGGGCTGGGGCTGCGTGGGGATGTGAAGGTTATCATGGGAACCCCGGACGTCCAGGCCGCAGCCATCGGTTCCGGCGGAGTGACCGATTATGATGCCCATTTTTATATCGGGACGTCCTCCTGGTTGACCTGCCATGTGCCGTTTAAAAAAACAGATATCATCCACGGGATTGCGTCCCTGCCTTCTGCCATCCCGGGCAGGTATTTTGTGGCCGATGAACAGGAAACCGCAGGTGCCTGTCTGACATTTTTACGGGATAATATTTTTTTTCACAAAGATGAGCTGATGACAGAACCCTGTCCTGAAAAAGTGTATCAGATTTTTGATAAACTGGCGGCCAATGTGCCGGCCGGCAGCGGTGGTGTTATATTTACGCCCTGGCTGTATGGGGAACGGACACCCATTGATGACAAATATGTTCGCGGTGGATTTTTTAACCAATCCTTAGACACCACCCGGGAACACATGGTTCGGGCCGTATTGGAAGGGGTTGCGTACAATGGCCGCTGGCTGCTTGAGGCAGTGGAAAAATTTGTCAAAAGACGGCTTGACAGGGTTCGGATGATCGGCGGCGGCGCTGCGTCTGATGTATGGTGCCGGATTTTTGCGGATGTGTTTAATCGAGAGATACTTCAGATAAAATCACCCATTCTGGCCAATGTCCGCGGTGCGGCGTTTTTAGGCGCTGTTGCCATGGGATATATGAATTTTAATGATGTCCCGGATCTCGTTGATGTTGCTAAAGTGTACTCGCCAAATCCGAAACACCGGGACACCTATGATAGGATGTTTTGCGAATTTAAAAATATTTATAAGAAAAACAAAAAAATTTATTCACGGTTAAACAGAAAATAATTTCGGAGGCATCAAAATTGGACATTCAACTCATTCTTGATAAATATTTGTCACGGCTTCCCCAGGGCATTGCGACCCGGATATTTAATTCCGTCAAGGATATTCCATTTGTAAAAAAAGCCGTTGAAAAAGAATTAAACGCCATGATGGCGGAACTGGAAGGGTCAATCAAACCGTATAAGGACAAGCTGGACAGTTTTGCCCGGATTCCCGAAAAAGGGCTGACCCATAAAGGCATCCTGACCATGATGGAAGACATCAAAAAACAGGAGATGGCGAAATGGGAAGAGGGTTATGTTTCAGGTGCCGTATATCATGGTGATGACAAGCATATTGATTTTTTAAATAAAATTTATGCAATCAATTCCCAGAGCAATCCGTTGCATTCAGACGTCTGGCCCAGTGCGGCCAAGTTTGAATCAGAAATTGTTGCCATGACCGCAGATATGCTGGGGGCGGGCAGGACAAAAGATGAGATATGCGGTGTGGTGTCATCCGGGGGAACCGAAAGTATTCTGCTGGCCATGAAAGCATACAGAGACCGGGCGAGAAAAGAAAAGAAAATTACAAAGCCCGAGATGATCGTTCCGGTCACCGCCCATGCGGCTTTTGATAAAGCAGCCCGGTATTTTAATATTAAAATTATTCATATCCCTGTTGGTGATGATTGCCGGGCCATGGTTTTTGCGGCTAAAAAGGCGATTACGAAAAATACCATTGTCATGGTCGGTTCCTCTCCGTGCTTTCCTCACGGGGTCATTGATCCCATTGAAGAACTTTCAGAAATTGCCCGCAAAAAAGGGATCGGATTTCATACAGATGCCTGTCTGGGAGGGTTTATTCTGCCCTGGGCGGAAAAACTCGGGTATGATGTCCCACCATTGGATTTCAGGCTTCCCGGCGTAACATCCATTTCCGCAGATACCCATAAATACGGCTATGCCGCAAAAGGGACATCCGTTATATTATACCGGGGCGCTGCGTTGAGGCGTTATCAGTATTTCACGATCACCGATTGGCCGGGCGGTTTGTATTTTTCACCGACTTTTGCCGGCAGTCGCCCGGGTGCCCTGAGTTCAGCCTGCTGGGCCGCCATGGTTTCCATGGGGGAAAAAGGGTATATGGATGCCACAAAAAAAATTCTTCAAACCGCCGCAAAGATCAAAAAAGGAATACAGAAGATACCGGAGCTTAAAATCCTGGGTAATCCCATGTGGGTGATCGCCTTTGCGTCCGATTCGTTCAACATCTATCAGGTCATGGACCAGATGGGGCAAAAAGGGTGGAGTTTAAACGGCCTGCACAAACCTGCGTGTGTGCATATCTGTGTTACCTTGAGACACGCGCGGCCCGGCGTTGCCCAGCGGTTTTTAAAAGACCTGCAAACGTCCGTTGATTTTGTAAAAGCTAACCCGGATGAAAAAGGGCAGATGGCACCGGTTTACGGCATGGCGGCAACCATTCCGTTTCGTGGCCTGGTGGGAGAAATGATGGAAAAATATATTGATTTGATTTATAAGGTGGAATAGTGATTTATAAAAATGGGTTGCAATACAAACGGGTTGCAAAATATTAAATGGGCAACTTTTGCACCGCACTCTAAAAATACCCTCGCCTGTCCGTAAATTTTCCCCAATGCGGATTGTATATTTTGTCGGTCTTTATTCGCAAACTTTTCTCTTTACA
Organism: Desulfobacterales bacterium; assembly: GCA_029933295.1. GTDB lineage: Bacteria > Desulfobacterota > Desulfobacteria > Desulfobacterales > Desulfosalsimonadaceae > JAOZOL01. The sequence goes on from JAOZOL010000130.1 coordinate 3,333, forward strand.
TAATATATAATTTAATATATCATTCTAAACTTTCCTTTGTTAAACAGGCCGATGATTGACATCATGCGGCTTCAATCAATTATTTTTTATATAACGGAGTATTATTATGGCTAAGATAATGAAAACCATTGATGGAAACACAGCAGCCACTCATGTCGCATATGCCTTGAGTGATGTTGCCGCCATTTATCCGATTACCCCTTCTACATCCATGGGAGAAACAGCGGATGCCTGGGCCGCCCGGGGAAGAAAAAATATTTTTGACCAGACGTTAAACGTCAAGCAGCTTCAATCAGAAGCCGGTGCGGCCGGTGCGGTACATGGCGCCCTTGCAGCAGGTTCACTTACAACCACTTTTACGGCTTCTCAGGGTCTTTTATTAATGATTCCGAATATGTATAAGATTTCTGGAGAACTGTTGCCATGTGTTTTTCATGTGTCCGCCCGGGCGCTTTCAGCCCATGCGCTTTCCATTTTCGGGGATCACAGTGATGTCATGAGTGTGCGTCAGGCCGGATTTGCCATGATCGCCTCAGGTTCGGTTCAGGAAGTGATGGATCTTGCACTGGTTTCCCACCTGGCAGCCATTGAGGGAAGTCTTCCGTTTTTACATTTTTTTGATGGTTTCAGAACATCTTCGGAAATTCAAAAGATCGAACTTATTGATTATGATGATATTTCTAATCTGGTGAATCATGAGGCCATTAAGGAATTCAGGGCTCGTTCCATGAATCCGGAGCATCCTGATATCAGGGGAACCGCCCAGAATCCGGATATCTATTTTCAGGGCCGCGAAGCCGCCAATCCGTTTTATTTGCAGCTGCCTGAAATTGTAGAGGAATATATGGAAAAAGTGGGGGATCTGACCGGCAGGAGGTATAAACTGTTTGATTATGTCGGACATCCGGATGCGGATCGGATCATCGTTGCCATGGGGTCGTCCACGGAAACCATTGAAGAGGTTGTTAATTTTCAAAATAACGCAGGTGAACGTCTTGGCCTGGTTAAAGTAAGGCTCTACAGACCCTTTTCAATCGAGCATTTTCTTTCCGTGATCCCCACATCCGTGGAACACATTACCGTCCTTGACAGAACCAAAGAACCCGGTGCCATTGGTGATCCGTTATATCAGGATGTATGCATGGCGTTTAAGGAATACGGCGATATGCCCCAGATATCGGCGGGGCGGTACGGTCTGGGTTCAAAGGAATTTACCCCGGCCATGGTAAAAGCTGTTTATGATAATATGAAATCCGTTGGAGCGAAAAATCATTTTACCATTGGTATCAAAGATGATGTGACCTATCAGTCGTTGCCTGTGGATGAAAAATTCGACACAACGCCTGCGGGTACGGTGCAATGTAAATTTTGGGGACTGGGCTCGGACGGAACCGTTGGCGCAAACAAGAGCGCCATTAAAGTGATCGGCGATAACACCGATATGTTTGCCCAGGGGTATTTTGCCTATGATTCCAAAAAATCAGGCGGGATCACGGTTTCGCATTTGCGGTTCGGGAATTCTCCGATCCAATCTACCTATCTGGTCAATTCAGCTGATTTTGTCGCCTGCCATAAGTCTAATTATGTTGAAATTTATGATGTGCTTGAAGGAATTAAGGAAGGCGGAACGTTTTTATTAAATTCGCACTGGACGGTTGCGGATATGGAAGAAGTGCTGCCCGCATCCATGCGCAGAATCATTGCAGATAAGAAGTTAAAATTTTACAATGTGGATGCGGTAAAAATTGCTGAATCCGTTGGCTTAGGCGGACGGATCAATATGATTATGCAGACCGCATTTTTCAGCCTTGCCAAGGTGCTGCCGTTTGAGGAAGCAGTTTCATACCTTAAGGAAGATATCAAAAAGACCTATGGCAAAAAGGGTGACAATGTGGTTCAGATGAACATTGACGCGGTGGATCAGACCCTTGAAAATTTAGAGGAAATAAAGGTCCCTGCATCATGGAAAGATGCCGGAGGTGAATCCAAAGCCGTGGCCGAACAACCGGATTTTGTGGAAAATGTCATGGGCCCCATGCTTGATCAGAAAGGGGATGAATTGCCGGTCAGCGCATTTACGCCGGATGGTATTTTTCCAGCGGGCACGACTAAATTTGAAAAACGGGGGGTCGCAATTAATGTGCCTGAATGGATTTTAGAAAATTGTATCCAATGCAATCAGTGCGCATTCGTATGTCCCCATGCGGCCATACGCCCGGTTCTGGTTACAGATAAAGAAGTAAAAGAAGCCCCGGCGTCGTTTGAAACAAAAATTGCTATCGGAAAAGAACTCAAAGGTTATCATTTCAGGATGCAGGTTAACACGTTGGATTGTCAGGGGTGCGGTAATTGTGCTGATATCTGCCCGGCCAAAAAACCGGCCCTTGTAATGCGGCCCATTGATACGCAGACTTCACTCCAGGTGCCCAATCAGGAATTTTTCGACACGCTTCCGGTGCGGGATAATCTGGTGAAGCGTGAATCGATTAAAGGGAGCCAGTTCTGTCAGCCATTGCTGGAATTCTCCGGTGCCTGTGCCGGTTGCGGTGAAACCCCCTATGTCAAGGTTTTGACCCAGTTGTTTGGAGAGCGGATGGTGATTGCCAATGCAACCGGTTGCAGTTCAATCTGGGGGGGATCTGCACCCTCAATTCCATATTGTACAAATAAAGACGGACATGGGCCTGCCTGGGGAAGTTCATTGTTTGAAGATGCGGCTGAATATGGCTATGGGATGAGTATATCCTATGCCCAACGCAGGAACAAGCTGGCTGAGCTGATCAGGGAAGTTGTGGAAACTGAAATTCCACAAGAATTAAAAGATGCCATGAACTATTGGCTTGAAGGTAAGGAAAACGCCGAAGCCTCTAAAAAGTATGGAATGCAGATTCAGGGGATGATTTCGGAAATGGAGAGGAGCCCGCTTCTTGAATCGATTTATGAAATGTCTGATCTGTTTGTAAAAAAATCCGTCTGGGCCTTTGGCGGTGACGGATGGGCATATGATATCGGTTTTGGTGGACTGGACCATGTGATCGCATCGGGTGATGATATTAATATTCTGGTAATGGATACGGAAGTCTATTCCAATACCGGCGGCCAGTCGTCAAAGGCCACCCCCACCGGCGCTGTGGCAAAGTTTGCGGCGTCCGGGAAAAAAACAGGCAAAAAGGATCTGGGACGGATTGCCATGGCTTACGGTTATGTATATGTGGCATCTGTTGCCATGGGGGCCAACAAGCAGCAAACACTTAAAGCATTTCTTGAAGCGGAAAGTTACCCCGGCCCCTCTTTGATTATCTGTTATGCCCCGTGTATTAATCAGGGGCTTAAAGCAGGTATGGGTAAGAGCCAGGAAGAAGAAAAAAGGGCGGTTGCCAGCGGATACTGGCCATTATACCGGTATAACCCGCTTCTGGCCGAGGAAGGGAAAAATCCTTTTATTCTTGAATCCAAGGCACCGGATGGTACGATCCAGGAATTTCTCGGTGGCGAGAACCGGTTTGCATCTCTGGAAAAAACATTTCCGGAAGAATCAAAAAGGCTTAGGGCCCGGATTGAAACAGAACTGGATAATCGCTATTCAGTACTAAAAG
>JAOZOL010000517.1 GCA_029933295.1 Desulfobacterales bacterium
CGGTGAAATTTCTTTTCCCTGGCAGGTAGGCAAGGTAGAATGGCAGGTTGAGCTGGTCAATGTTGACGTTGAATGATGTTTCCAGCGAATCGGCAAAAGGCTTTGTCGCTCCGGATAATTTCACCGGGGTTCCGTTGACCTTGGCGGAAAACGCTGGTTGTACTTTGGTCTCCAGGAGATAAGGCAGGTTGGAAATCAGCGGCAATCCCAGGTTGATTTCAGCAATTTGGTGGTTGGTATGCCGGGGGTTATCAATAAAATCAATTTTCCCGCCGCTTATCTGGATATTGTTCAGTGAAAAGCGAAGAGGTTTTTTCTGCTCTGGTGCGGTTTCTTCTTCTGCCGGCAGCAGGTCGGAAAAATTATAGGAAAGATCTTCATTCCTGGTGATTTTTACATATGGGTCGGTCAGTTGTATCTCTTTGCACACTACCGCCAGTTTGAACAGGGAGACCGCCTGGAGATTGACCAGCAGGTGCTTGCAGCTTATCCACGCTTCACTGCCTGCCCGATTTTTGATGGTGAAACCGTCTATGGCACAGGTCAAAAGGTAGGGGTTGATTTTGACCCTGGAGATAGTGGTCTGACGTTCTAAAGCCTGGCTGAGCTTTTTCTCCGCCAGGTTTTTTACCAGCGGCGGCAGGAGAAAAAAGCCGCCGAGCGTGTAAACGATGACCGCCACTATTGCCACAATGGCAATCTTTTGAATCTGACTTGATTTCCAGGAAGGTTTTTTCTCAGCCATAGTCAAATATTATAGCCTGAGTTCTGCGTTTGTCCAGCCGAAAACGAGTCGTTTATGGTTGTTATTGTCCGGCAAATTTACATTGGATCTTTTTTTGTCAAACTATTTCAATACGTTCGATGATAGCAGAAAAGAACTCTTTAGACCAGATGTTAAGGGTGCTCGGATCTTTAACAAATGGGGCGACCTCACTTCGGGCCTGTTCTATGTCGAGGGTGTTAATTTTTGCCGTTAATTTCTTCATGAAAGTTTGCGGGTCAAATATCTGCCGGCTATTCCAGTCACCGCTTTGTCTCATTCGTTGTTCCAGATGCTTTAAATTGAGGTGTGGGTGATGGGCGCAATACCAGATGAGGTCGTACCAGTCTCGACCTTTGACCCGATTTTTCCATTGTCGGCATAGGACAGCGTGCATCTTTCCGGCAAACAGATTTGGCAAGGTGTAGGTGCGGACACTGAAAGGTAGCGGCAGAAGAAGGAATTTAGCTTCGGTGAAGAAACCTTGCGGTGGGTCGGTGTCGACCTCCACTCGAATACGGATTTTTTGGCCTGCGGGAATTTGTTGCGCAATTTTTTTTCCCGGCTCAATAATCAGCAATTGATTGAGCGTGTTGGCTTTAAGAAAGGCTGACTGCACATTTGAGGTTGCCGCTTTATTTTTCAGTTCAACTTGTACCTCAAACCCAAAAGCTAAGAGCTCCCTCTCCAGGGCCTGGCTGTAGCGTTCCCAGCTAAAGTCATTTGCTGGCTGCAGAAGGGAAAAGTCAAGATCTTCTGAAAAACGATCCAATTTATAGAGGATGCGTAACGCCGTACCACCATAAAATGCCGCTTTTTCAAAGAATTTGGCCCGCCACAAGCCCAGTAAGGCGATTTCCTGAAAAATTTCCCGCAGGGCGTTGGTATAATCTTCAACTTTTTGACAGTCATATTTTGCCAGCATTTGCCGGACGGCTTCATGCATTTAATTGCCTTTTTCTATCTTGAGCTGCCGCCTATTTAGGTGTTGTACGATT
>JAOZOL010000518.1 GCA_029933295.1 Desulfobacterales bacterium
TGCCTTGTATAATGAAAATTAAATAAAAAAATAAATTTAAAATAGGGTGTGCGGGGGGTGTCCCGCCTCCTCTGAGGTTTTAAATTTGAGCATCATTACCAATATGCTTTCTTAATTCGGTAAAATCGTCGATAATGTCGGAAGAGAAGGTAAGTGCCTTGGGCTCCGAGCCCGGACTTTAGAGTCTTCCTTCCGCCAGGTTTAAATCGGGGAACAACTTGGTGCATCGACACCGTATTTGACAAGGCTGATGATTCCTGGTTCCCAAAACTTTTATTGCCGATAAGGAGGCCATATGCCAGACTACTTTTTTGGAATTGATGCGAGTAAAGGATATTCTAATTTAGTCATGCTTGATTCATCAAAACGCTGCGTTGAAGACGACTTTCAGTTGGATGATACTTTTGACGGCCACCAAAAACTCTACAGCATTCTATCAGAGTTTTGCGTCCGTCATCCCAAGGCCAACATTTTTGCTGCCGTTGAAAGCACTGGCGGTTATGAAAACAACTGGTTTAATGCTCTGGTCAGGTTCCAAAGCCATTTGCCAATTAAGACCGCCAGGCTGAACCCCTGCGGCGTTTACAACAACAGCAGGGCCGGATTGGATCGGAATATCACAGACAAAATCAGCGCCGAGAATATTGCCAAATACATAATAGAGCATCCTGAAAAAGTGCGATACCAGCAACAGGATCCTTTGGCACCCCTGAGAAAACAGTGGGGATTTATAAAAATGCTGAAAAAGCAAAAAACCCAGCTGCTCAATCAGTTGGAATCAAACCTCTACACAGCCAATCCAGAGATTCTGGCTTACTGTAAAGATAATACACCGGCTTGGGTTTTTAGCCTTTTGCAGCGATACCCAACTGCTTCCAAGCTGGCCAAAGCAAGAAAGTCTTCTGTGGCCTTGATTCCATATGTGACGCCCCAAAAAGCTAAAAAACTGATCGAAGCAGCCAAGCATAGTGTCGCATCCGCCACGGATGAAACTACAAGCCAAATAATCAAGGCGACTGTCCAACAAATTAGACAACTTTCAAAAGTCATTGACGCTCAAACAAAAGCCATGACTGACAAGTGCTCGATTCCTGAAGTTGAGCTGCTCAAGACGTTCATAGGGGTCGGAGACGACTCTGCTGTCGGTCTGATTCTTGAAATAGGCTCTATAGAACGGTTTGAAAGTTCGAAACACTTAGCCTCGTTCTTTGGTCTTCACCCTGTTTATAAAAAAAGCGGCGATGGCTCTTGGGGTTTTCATATGAGTAAAAAAGGGCGCGTAGTTCCACGACAAATTCTTTATATGGTTGCCATGGTAGCCATTCAATCCAATCCCCTGATCCGTGAAATCTATGAGAAACATACGGAAAAAGGGATGGAAAAAAAGGCCGCTTTGGGTGTATGCATGCACAAAATTATTCGAATAATTTACGGAATGCTAAAACACAACAAACCATTTAACCCTGAAATTGACCGAAAAAACAGGGAAAAACAGAATACTCAAGGCGAAAAGAAAATCTGCCGGGACAAAAGCCGCCGTTACCAGGCATATGATGCAAAAGCCCCAATCTCCAGAAGGCAGGCTAAGAAAAGAGAGGAACGGAAGCAGTCCCAAAGCGACAACATCGCTAAATGCGGGATCAAGGCCCCCGTTCCCGTTCTTTAACTTAACAGAATATCGGCCTTGTGTACAGATTTTACCGAATTTTCAAAGAGCAAATTTGTTTAAAAAAAATGTTGACTTTAACCGGAACAACTAAA
>JAOZOL010000131.1 GCA_029933295.1 Desulfobacterales bacterium
AATAATGAAGTCGCTACGCTCCACCAGCTTTATAAATAGGCCAAACACCTTATTCAACATTCGACGTTGGGCGTTCGATGTTCATACCTTAATTTGAATATACAATGAATATGAAAAATCACAATCACATACATCCCATTAACACAGCAGACATCTTCCCTAAAGAATTCATCGATTCTTTCGAAGAACAATGGGCAGCATTTACCCGTGCCTGCGAAAAAGAAAATCTGCCAATTCCGGATGATCGTGAATTTAAGACAGCAATAAAAAAAGTTTTTATTTTCAGTGAGTTTGTTGCAAAACGGTGTGTACAGAATCCGCAGATTCTCCATGGATTGATCCGGACGGGTGATCTGAAAAGAAGATATGAAATTGATGCCTATGAAAAGAAAATAAAAGCCGAATGCGCGTTGGTTAAAGATATGGCAGCCCTGTCGGTTGCAATTAGAAAAATTCGCACACGGGAGATGGTCCGCATTGCATTTCGGGACCTGGCCGGGTGGTCGGATTTGTCTGAAACCATGAAAGATCTTTCGGTGTTTGCGGATGCATGTTTAGAGGTTTCATTAACCGCTCTTTATCAATGGCAGTGTGAAGAATACGGCACGCCCAAGGGAGCGGATGGCATAGAGCAGCGGCTTGTTGTTATTGGTTTTGGCAAGCTGGGCGGCCGGGAATTGAATTTTTCATCAGACATTGATTTGATGTTTGCGTTTCCGGAAGCCGGTCATGCAGAAATTAACGGTAAAATAATCACAAATGAGGAATTTTTTACCCGCTTATGCCGCCGTCTTATTGAAGTGATTGGAAAAAATATGGCTGATGGCTTTGTGTTCCGGGTCGATACCCGGCTTCGGCCCTATGGTGATTCCGGGCCCATTGCCATGAGTTCTGATGCCATGGAGCAATATTATCAGTACCAGGGTCGTGAATGGGAGCGGTATGCGCTGATTAAGGCCAGGGTTGTGGCCGGCGATAAGTTGGAAGGGGGGTTGTTGCTCGATCGTTTAAAGCCGTTTGTGTATCGCCGGTATCTTGATTACGGAACATTTGAATCCTTAAGGGAAATGAAACAAAAAATTGAGATAGAAGTTACCCGCAAGGGGATGGAAGAAAATATCAAGCTCGGTTCCGGGGGGATCCGGGAAATAGAATTTTTTGGCCAAATTTTTCAGTTGATCCGGGGCGGGGTTAACGCAGATTATCAGAAACGAAGTATTTTAGATATACTGCAGATCATGGCAAAGGACAATTGTATTCCAAAAGAAGTCTGCGGCCAGCTCACAGACGCGTATATTTTTTTAAGAAATGTTGAAAACCGGTTGCAGATGGCAAACGATCTTCAAACCCACAGACTTCCGGATAATTTTTTACACAGGTGCCGGCTGGCGGTTTCCATGGGTTTTGCGGGCTGGCAGCTTTTTATTGAATCATTGAATGTCCACATGCGTAATGTTCATCATCATTTTCAACAATTGCTGGAAACAGAGGATTTAAAAGATCAGACAGACGATCAGTTAAAACTGGCAAATGATACATGGCATCATTTATCGGATAAAGCGCTTTGCCTGCAGCTTATTGAATCAATTGGGTTTAATGATCCGCCAGAGGTTATTGCAATACTTGAAAACTATAAAAAAATCAGAGAGTCCCATGATGTCAGCCCCCAGGGTAGAAATCGGCTTAATCGCCTGGTGCCGCATATATTGAAGGCATCGATTTTGTCGGAAAATCCCGTATTGGTGTTGAAACGGATTTTTGAACTCATCAAATCCATACGACGGCGTTCCTGTTACATGGCACTATTGGTGGAAAACACCGATGCCCTGACCCATCTTGTTCAACTGGGCAGTGCCAGTCCCTGGATTATTTCTTTTTTGTCCCAACATCCGCTTCTTCTAGATGAATTGTTAGACTCCAGGAGCCTTTATGCTCCGCTTGGAAAGGATGATCTCAAAAAAGAACTGCAACAACGGTTTAACCGGTTGCCTGAGCCTGACCTTGAATCTCAGATGGATGACGTGAGAATTTTTAAACAGATAAACACGTTGCGGATTTCCGCAGCCGATGTTGGAGGTCTGCTGCCGTTGATGAAAGTCAGCGATAGGCTGACATATCTGGCGGAAACGATTCTTGACAGGGTTCTGGAAGTGTCCTGGGCGCAGATGGTTGATAAATACGGCCGTCCTTCCGGGGATGTTGATCCTGGCCAAACGGGATTCGGGATTATTGCTTATGGTAAGCTCGGCGGGCTTGAGCTCGGTTATGGGTCTGATCTTGATCTTGTATTTCTCCATACAGGTTCCAAAGGGTCCACAAAAGGCGGCCGCCAGGCATCTGTTGATAATACTCAGTTTTATATGCGCCTGGGACAGCGGATAATCCATTTTTTAACAACAATGACCGGGACCGGGAAACTCTATGAAACAGATATGCGCCTTCGCCCCAGCGGGAGCGCCGGTATCCTGGTCAGCCATATTGACGCATTTGAAGATTATCAATTAAACAGAGCGTGGGTATGGGAACATCAGGCATTAATAAAAGCCAGGGCAGTCAGCGGTGATAAATATGTTGGAGAGCGGTTTTTAAAAATCAGGGAAACAGTTTTGTCTGTTTCCAGAGATGAAGAAAATTTGCGCAAAGCAATTTGTGACATGCGTGAAAAGATGAGAGCTGCGCATGGAAAATCGAGGGCAGGTTTTTTTGATTTAAAGCATGATACCGGGGCAATTATTGACATTGAATTTCTTGTCCAGTTCCTTATACTCTTAAACGCAAACAAATTTTTCAAACTGATAAAATGGACCGACGTGGTCAGGCAGTTAAACAGCCTTGCATTGTCGGGTATCATAGATGACCGGACGGCATATATGCTGAAACAGGCGTATCTGGTTTTTAGATATTATGTACATCGGCTGACGCTTCAGGAAAAACCTGCATGCCTTGAAGATACTAAATTTACGGATTTGCGTGAAGAGATAAGACGGATTTGGGACAGGTTTTTATAACCGGCTTTATTGAGCCATTTTCAAAATGTCAGATCAGGTTCGAGGTCAAGGCGCAGGCCGGCGAAAAAGCGCAGCATACATAGAAGTATGTGAGCATTTTGAGGAGGACTGCAACGCCGACATCGAGACTTAGATGGCGTTTTGAAATCGGCTCTATTGAAACAGATAAAACCCAAGCTCCTTGTTTAAAGACTTGTGCAAAACGTATTCGAGGCCCGCATAAAGGCCTTTAATATTTTTAACGACAACTTTTTCTTGGATTCGGGATTTTTTCTGGTCATCAAGGAGAAATTCGACAAACAGGATGTCATCAACTGTAAACCGGGGCATGGATTGAAGTTTGATCTGCAATCCTGACAGCGAAATATTTACTACAGTAATTTCTCCGGTGTATTCTTTGGATATTGAATCGCCGGGGCCGTATTTGTAAGTACCGTTAAGGCGCGTTTTCTTTCGAAATTTTTGTCTTTTGTCGATAAATACTTTATAGGTATGTCCGCAGGTACATTTTGCTTTGAGCCTGAGCATTTTTTTTTGTGCGATATATTGAGATACATCCACAAGGCGGGTTTTTTGGCATTTTGGGCAAACAAACGTTGCGGTTTGATCGCTGTTCAGGAAAATTTTTTCCGTCATTAATTACAATCCAAATCATAGGTACTTGTTAAATATTTCGCCTTTAAAACAATTTCGGATTGATTTTTTTTGATAAATTGATAATAATACAGTATATACATATTTTATTTAATATACAATATCAGAATAAAAAAGTATATCTTTTTTGTTTATGAAAAAAAGGCGGTTGAATATGAAAAAGATTGAGGCGATTATAAAACCATTTAAACTTGATGATGTAAAAGATGCGCTGAATGATATCGGTATTCAGGGCATGACGGTTTCCGAGGTTAAAGGGTATGGCCGCCAGAAAGGGCATACGGAAATTTATCGTGGTGCCGAGTATGCAGTTGATTTTATTCCTAAAATCAAGATAGAAGTCGTTGTTGAGGCTGATCGGTCAGCACAAGTGGTTGAGGTTATTCAAAAGGCTGCCAGTACCGGTAAAATAGGGGATGGGAAAATTTTTATACTCCCATTAGATGAAGCCATAAGGGTGAGGACAGGGGAGACTGGTATTGATGCAATGTAATTAATGGTATTGACCGGGATCAATATCGTATTTATTTATCTTGTAAGAAAATTTTCGCACCGTTGTTTTTAATGTTTTTGCCGCCTGGGAGATGTTGCCCCGGGTATGTTTTAATGAATCGATCATCATTTCTTTTTCAAGTTGCGCTACCGCCTGAGCAAGTGATACGTCTGGCAGGGTGTTTGATCCTTCGCCGGTTTGCAGTGTGGGGGGAAGATGAAAACTGTGAATTGTCTTATCTTCACATAAAAGCACCGCCCGTTCGATACAGTTCTCAAGCTCCCTGACGTTTCCGGGCCAGTGATATGCCATGAGCATGTCAATGGACGGCGTGGAGAATCGGAGTATTTTTTTATTGTTTGCCCGGGTATATTTTTCAAGGAAAAAATCCGCTAAAACCAGAACATCTGTCCGCCTTTCCCTCAAGGGCGGCAGATAAATCGGAAATACATTGATGCGGTAATAGAGATCGTTTCGGAAATGTCCTTCAGTCACCGCATTTTCAAGGTTTCTGTTGGTTGCGGCGATGATGCGGACATCCACTTTAATGGTTTTATTCCCGCCCACCCGTTCGAATTCTTTTTCCTGTAAAACGCGGAGGAGCTTTGTCTGCACCTCAGGTTCAATGGAGCCTATTTCATCTAAAAACAGGGACCCCTTGTTCGCCATTTCAAATTTTCCTGTTTTTTGATGCAAAGCTCCTGTAAACGCGCCTTTTTCATGCCCGAACAATTCGCTTTCAATAAGATTCGTCGGAATTGCAGCGCAGTTAATTTTTACAAACGGGGATTTTTTTCGCTGGCTGTTATAATGGATGGAATTGGCAACCAGTTCTTTTCCTGTTCCGCTTTCTCCCCGGATCAGCACCGTGGTAATGCTTGACGCCACCTGGGAGATCATTTGGTATACTTCCCGCATTTTATTGCTGTTGCCGATAATATGTTTCATGCGGTATTTTTTTTTAAGCTCTGCCTGCAATCGATCATTTTCAGCTTTTAATTTTTCTTTTTCGAGCCTGGCCCGTTCCAGATGGATGGTCTGGGTCGCGATCATGGCCGCCACCACAGATAGAAATTTTTCACCTTCGCCCAGCAGATAGGATTCATCATAGGGGCGGTCCACACTAAGAGCGCCGATCACCTGCTTTTCTTTTTTAATGGGAACACAGATAAACGAAACTTCCTGTTTTTTTAATGATTTTCGGGTTGCCGTTCGGTTTAAGAACCGTATGTCTTTGCTTATTTTTGGGATGGTTACCGCTTTGCCGCTCCCGATAACCTGTCCGGTGATTCCCTCTCCGATTTTATATTTTCCTTTTTCCCGCGCACTTTTGGAAATACCGTGGGCAACTTCGATGCTGATTTCATCGTTGAACGGATTTAATATGGTGATGGTGCCCCGCACCATATTATGAGATTTTGATAGTAATTCCAGTATGTTGTATAGGGATTGCTTCAGGTCGGGCTCTTTGTTTAAAATCTGCGTGATCTGATACAGCAGTGTGATGTCGTCTGGTTTATTCATGGTAAATTACGGATAGTTTGCTGGTAAAAGTTTTCCTTGTCAATATACATTCGTTGATCTGCCCGTTTCATCACTTTTTCAGGGGCTGTTTCATCCGATCCTGCCAGACCGATACTGATTCGAATGGGAACCTTCATCGCTTCATGTCCGCTGTGCCGGCAGATAAGCGTCAGATTTTTTTCCTTTTGCCGGATTCTGTTTTGTACGGTTAATGTCTGATTGCTGTCCGTCGCGGGTAACAGAATGATAAACTCATCACCACCCATGCGGGATAAAGTATCTGTTTCCCGACATACGGATGCTAACATATCCGCCACAGTTTTAATCATTTCGTCCCCTTTGGCATGGCCGAAATTATCATTTATCCGTTTCAGCCCATTGATGTCTATGATCAGCAGGGAAAAGTGAATATCAGGAAACATGCTTGAATTTTTTATGGTTTTTTTCAGTTCCTGATCAAAGAATGAGCGGTTTGCGACGCCTGTCAGTCCGTCTGTATTGGCGATGGTTTCCAGCTTCCGCATTAAAAATTTATTATGCGCAGCGGCAGACACCTGTGCCAGAAATATGGATATAACCTTATTCGTGGTTTGATCCAGGCGGGGGCCTTTAATGATAATTTTTCCGATAACACGATTATCCCGTATCTGCATGGGTAAAACGGTCCAAAAAGGGACTTGATTGTCCTTTGTGATGTCCGGCGGGTGTTTTTTCTTGTTTAAGATCTGATTCATATCGATTCGATCAATGGCCTGACGGTGCTTTAAGATAATTTTTTGTTCGTTTGCAGATATGCCGATAAATGCACCGCTCTCAAGAATTTCCGGCCGTTTGCCCTCATGTATAATACCGAATCCAAGGCGGGGGAACAAAAAATGGAGCTGGTTTAAGGTAAATTCAAACAGATCATTTAGCTCATCTATTTCATGGATATGCGTACTGGTTTCAAACAAAGAAAGAAAGATATGATTCTGCTTTTTTATCACTGTATTGTTTTTAGAGATTTTTTCATTTCTTTGCTTAATATCTTCCAGTGCGGTATATAAATCTTCGGTCCGTTTTTCCACCTGGTACTCAAGTCCTTCAAGTACCTTTGCGTTTTCAATAAACGGCCCCAGGATGACTCCTAAATTTTTTAAGATCTCTTTTTCCGGTTTTGAGTAGGACCTGTCATTTATTTTATTCCCTATCATCAGAATGCTGATAAGCCGGAATTGTGAAAAAATC
>JAOZOL010000132.1 GCA_029933295.1 Desulfobacterales bacterium
CTTTTTATGCCTAAAAGTTATGTATTGATCATTAAATGCTAATCCATTGCCAGTAACCGAAAAACACCCAGATCCACAAAACAGCGAAGCTGAGAGCAAGAATGGCTGAGCCATGAATCAAAAAATCCTTCATTGTTACAAGCTGCTCCCCTGTTTCCGGGTCCCTGGCCATGCTGTACGCAATCGCATTGTTCGGTGTTCCGATGATAAGAACATGGGCAAATGAAGAGGCGAATGAAGTGGCAAGCCCTACCATAATCGGATTGACCCCTGAAAGCGTCGCCATGGGAATGGTGATCGGTCCGATGGCTGCCACCGTTGCGCCGTCACTCATTAAATTGGTCATAATTCCTGTTATGAAGCTGGTTGCAATCAAAATTCCGTTTCCGGCTTTAAGGGAATCAGGAATTATGGAAATAAACGAATCGGCAAGCCAGAGGGCCGCCCCTGTCACCGCCAGGCCGTATCCAAGGGCACAGGCCGAACCATAAAGGGCCACAACATCCCAGTGAATAGAGTTAATGTCCCGCCATCGAATAATACCGAAAATATTCATCAGGACAATACACACAAGTACGGGGCCACCCATTCCGATGCTGCCGGATAATGTCACCCACATGACAATCAGAAGAACAAGAAGCCCTGCGGCTTTGTATTCATCACCGGTCATCTTGCCTATTTTTTCAGCTTCCCGTTTTACCTGGGCGGCGACATTCAAATTTTTGACCTTTAATTTTTTTCTAAAGACCAGGAAAAAATAGGCCCCTATTACAAGTGCCATAACCGGCACAAAGGGAAGCCCCATCTTGACCCACTGCCCGAATGAGGGATATAAGCCATAGTCCGCCAGAATTCCAAGCATTACCGCATTTCTGCCGCCTGCGGCGGGAGAACCGGGACCGCCGATGTTTGCGCTGAAACAAACCAGGAGAAAGATCATTACCGCCAGGCTTTTGTCTTTTTTGATGCCGGCCGCCTGAACAGACCCCATATAGACAAGCAACAGAATCGGCGTTAAAAATGCCACAAGCGCATGCTCGGAAAGAAATGATGCGGTCACCGCAAGAAGGGGCGGAAATATAAAAAGAAATTTTTTCAACGAGGTGCTTTGGCCAAGAAGAAGAAGCCCTATCCTTTTATCCAGTCCTGTTTTCGCGATTGCCGCAGACAACGCAAGAACACCGAAAATAAATATGACCGCATCTTTTGCGTAAGCCTTGGCAACCAGATTTGGTGGAAGAACCCCGAATATATACATGATCGCACCCACCAGAAGGGCTGTAATCCCAATGGGAATCGCACCGGTTGCCCAGAACAGAGCCGCAATTACAAGGACGCCGATCATTACCCTGGCCTTGAAAGCGGTTTGTCCGGGAGTCTGGGGAACCTTTGTCACAGTCCCATCAGGGTTCTTTATCTGTTTGTTCAATTTTGCGGCAGTGCTGTAGTATTGTGAAATGGTCTCATTTGTTCCCATCTTGTTATAGCTGGAGTATCCGGCAATCACATCTCCTGCCTGCCCTGTTTTTTGAGATGACGTAAGCAGTAAAAGCCTGTCAGGCGCCGGCATCAAAACAATCAGCGCAAAAAGAAGGACCCCCAGCATAATAATTCCCGGCCGGGCATCCTGCGCCCCAATAAGCCATTGTAAAAAAGTATGCCGTTTAATGTCAGGGATCTCCTGCCTGGCCATTTCATATTTCTTTTCCTCTTTGGCGGATTCGATTACTTCGACCAATTCGCTGATAACGCACGGTTTTGCCAAATACCGAAATACATCATATTTGCCGGAAACCCTGGCGGACGTGGCGCTGCCATGCCCGGTAAGCATGATTACCTGCACTTCGGGCCGGATTTTTTTTAATTCCTTTAATGTCTGAATGCCGTCCATGCCGGGCATTTTCTGGTCAAGTATCACGATATCCGGGTTCTTATGGCGGACGATTTTGATGGCATCTTCTCCATTATTGGTATCCTTGACTCTGTAGCCCCTGACTTCAAGCTGCTTGGCCAGGGCCGAACGAAAATGGTCTTCATCATCAACAATCAAAACCTTTGCGCCACGATTATTTGATTCCACTATTTTTTCATCATTCATTTTCATTTTTCTCCAAATTGCTGACAGGTAAAAGGACTGTGAAGGAACTGCCTGCCCCCTCAATACTCTGGACCTCCATTTTTCCTCCCATGGATTCAACTATTCCAAGGCTGATGCTGAGACCGAGACCGGTCCCTTTGCCGACTGCCTTGGTTGTAAAAAACGGGACAAAAATATTTTTCAACTGTTCGGAGTTCATCCCGCTCCCTGTGTCTTTTACGGTCACACGGACAAAGGCTTCGTCTGACTGCGTTGAAACCGTTATCGTGCCGTTTTCGCCGATCGCATCCCCTGCATTATTAATAAGGTTTAAAAAAACCTGGCTTATCTGATTTGGATCTATAAGGGTCAATGGAAGATTGTTTTCATAATTTTTAACAACATTGATGTTGGAAACCTTGAATTCATGCTCCTTTATTCCTTCCAAAACATGATCGAGCAGGCTGTTTACATTGCTGGGTATCAGTTTCGGCTCGTTTTTGCGGCCGTAATTAAGTAATTCTTTTGTTATCACACGGGCCCTTGATACGGCATCATCGATATAGCCCAGTTCCTCCCTGACTTTATCCGGGCTGTTATCCAAATCAAACTCAGGATTGAACATATCTTTTAACACACCGCTTTCTGCAGATATAATGGCAAGGGGATTGTTTATTTCATGCGCGATGCCGGTTGCCAGTTCACCTATGGATGCGAGTTTGGATGCTTGAATCAGCTGGTATTTAAGATTTTCCCTTGAATCCGCAATGATTTGCGCTTTTTTAAGCAGCCGGTCGGTAATCATCCAGAGAAATCCTGATATAATGATGAGCAAAAACATACTTCCCGCGATAAGAATGTTTCTTGCTTTGTACATTTCTTGAAACGCATTGCGAAGCGGCTGCATGGCAATCAATGCCCAATCTACCTCCTTAAGCCAGACATGGGAGACAAGGGCTTTTTCCCCATTCACTTCAATCTCGGTAACCCCGTCTTGATCAGATGGTATGAATTGACTTTTTTTAAGCGGTTTCCCGATTGTTGAAGAAACCACCTGATAGGCTCCTTTCTGATTAATCAGAAAACTTTCTATGCCCTTTCCCCTGCTGATCGAGCTGATAAACTGGTAAAATCTTTCCGGGTCAAGGGTTGCGCGCATCACATACGGCTTCTGGTCTATTATCTGTTTTACTGCGATGGTAAAATGGGGCTTATTTCTGAAACCAAGATAGATATCGCTTATATAATAATTTTTTTTATGACCCAGAAGGTCTGAAAACCATTTTTCCTTGCTGTAGTCTTTATCATAAAGAAAAGGAAATGGGCCGGCATACCCGGTCTGTATGCCCATTGGATTAAAAAAACCTACATCAACAAAAGCGTCACTCATTTGCCTGAGGTTTTCAATATAGTGCTCCATATCGGATTTAGTGGGAGAAGCACTGAAGTCACTACTATGAAGTAGACTGAAAATATTGACGACTCTCTCCTGAAGAAAGAGGTCAATGGTGTTTCTTTCCGATTCAGCGAGTGTTGACAGATGTAATTTCCCGCTGTTTTTAAGGGTGTAATTAAACTGAAAATGGAAATAAAGCGACAGCACAGAAACCGGCACTACCAGGGAAAGCAGAAGCCCCAGTTTGATCCGAAAATTAAGTTTTTTAAAATAATCTCCGGTTGTTGCCCGTTCAGGCCTATTATGGCGATTCTTTTTACCATTATTTACCATAAACAGCTCCCTTAACAATGTCTGCCAGGAGATATTGCATATATTATTCCAAAATGTATAAAATATATAATTTTAGAAAAGGCAGATAAAACGGATAGTTATGCGAGACAATAAAAAGAGGTGATGCTTACCGGAAGGCTGTTTGTGCCAGGTTTTTTTACATTGTGTAAAAAAATTGAAGGAAGAGATGATTTTACAGGCTGGAAACGTGTGTTTCCATTTGAACCCCGTATTTTTCTATTTTTGATTGAAGCGTCGGCCTTGAAAGCCCAAGCATTTTGGCTGCTTTGGATTTGTTTCCGCCTGATAAGACCAATGCCTCTGAAATAATCATGCTTGAAAAATTATTTACTAAATTAACGAATAAATTATCATTGGGCCCGGATTTGAGGGCGTTTTTAATCCATTCGCTGATTGTTTTTTCGCTTTTTCCAGTACCCATAGCGGTGCCGGCTTCTTGAACCTGGATCGCCTTTACAATGTTGTCTTCATTAATCGGGTATCCCCGGCTGAAAATTAATGCCTTCTGAACGATATTGGCAAGTTCCCGGATATTTCCGGGCCATGAATAGTTTTCAAGTTTACCGATTGAATTTTTCGTTATTCCGGGATTGTCAATGTTCATTTCCCTTGAATACCTGGAGAGAAAATACTCGACCAATAGCGGAACATCTCCCTTTCGATTTCTCAAGGGAGGGAGTTGGATATTGACGACATTCAACCTGAAATATAAATCTTCCCTGAAAGTCCCATCCGCTATCGCTTGTTCAAGGTTTTTGTTTGTTGCGGCGATAATACGCACATCAACAGGCGTCGCCGCACATCCGCCAAGCCTTTCGATGCTTTTTTCCTGTATTAATCTCAGGATTTTGGACTGGAGGCTGACAGGCATATCACCTATTTCATCCAGAAATAGTGTGCCATTATTTGCCTGTTCAATTTTTCCCACGCGACTGGCGGATGCCCCGGTGAAAGCGCCCTTTTCATAACCGAAAAGTTCGCTTTCAAGAAGAGTTCCGGGTATGGCGACGCAATTGATGACAAGAAACGGTTTTTCCGCACGCAGACTGTGCTGATATATGGCACGGGCGACCAGTTCCTTGCCGGTTCCTGATTCCCCGCGAATAAGCACGGTCGCATCTGTTGGTGCAGCCCTTCCGATTGCCTTGTATACTTCCTGAATTGCCGCACTCTTTCCTATTATTGCATCAGATGAACTGTTTTCAGGTTGCGCGTCCATCTCGACCTGCCTGCGCATGAATCTGCAAGATTTGAGGGCGTTTTCAATCAACGAAAGGATATTCGGTATATCAAACGGCTTTAACACATAATCAAAAGCGCCGAGCTTTATCGCCTCGATGGCGGTATCGGTTGTGCTATAAGCGGTCATAATAATCACCGGCAGCCTGGGCTTGATCTTGTGGATGATTTTAAATGCATCCAGACCGTTCATGCCGGGCATTCGCACGTCCATCATTACCAGATCAGGTGAATTTTTCTTTATCACTGTTATCGCTTCTTCACCGGTAGCTGCTGCAACGGCTTCATAGCCTTCTTCTTTTAACAGTTTTTTAAAACTTGTCCGCAACTGTTCTTCATCATCGACGATAAGTATCGTGTTCACAAATTGTCCTCCCTTAAAGGGAAAATAATCGAAAAGGTTGTTCCGACGCCTTCTTTTGAATGAAGATTGATCTCTCCTCCATGTTCTTCAATAATTCTTCTTGCAATGGAAAGCCCCAGGCCGGTGCCGTCTTCCTTTGTACTGAAAAACGGGTCAAATACCTTTTCGCAGACAGGCTCCGGGATACCCGGTCCTGTATCTGAAATCGTTATCAGAATTGCGCGCCCGATTTTTTCCTGAATAACTTCTTCCCAACAGATTTTTATTCTGCCGCCATCTTGCATTGCATCTAAAGCATTCACAACCAGATTGATGAATACCTCTTTAAGAAGTTCCGGATCGCCATAGATATCGAGTAAAAGTTTTTTTTTAAAATTCTCAATGATGATATTTTTTTTAGCTATTTGATGTGATAAAAGTTGAAAAACCATATTGAAAAGCTTTGAAACATTAATTTTTTGCACCTTGAGCTTCGGTAGTCTCGTAAATTCAAGAAAATTCCGCAAGATCTTATCCAGTCTCCCCATTTCAACTGAGACGACCTCGAAATCCTCTTTTTGATTTGAATTAAGTTGTAAACTCCTTTCAAGGGAAAAAAGACGCATTTTAATTGAAGTCATGGGATTGCGTATGGTGTGGGCGGTTTCAGCGGCCAGCTTGCCCATCATTGCCATCTTCTCTGAATTCAAAAGCTTATCGCGGCTTTGTTTGAGTTCTGATTTTGCAACGTCGGCGTCCTCGATCAAATCATAAACCTGATTCTTTAGAGAAGAGACTTCATTTCCCCTGATATTGGAATTCTTCTTACCTGTGACATTGGAAAGCTTTCGAATGGGTTCAAATATTTGTTTAACAAGCACGATGGCAAGAAAACACCCAAACAACAAGGAAATCAGCATTGCGCTGCCGGCGATGGCCCTGTACTTTTTTGAATCCGCTTTTATCTTATTGGTTCTGATGCGCATCTCAGTTTTTTGAAAGTCCATGAGATCGTTGCATAAATCAAGGATTTGAAAAAAAAGGGGTCTTACCATCTTATGCAGTTCCGCGCCTTTTTTAAGGTTTCCGATCTTATATAATTCGATTACCTGATCTTTGAACCGGGTATATTGAATATTTTGAAATTTTATTTTATCAACTATTTCCCTTTCTTCCTGCGAAAGAATTAATTCATAGGCATTTTTGAGCCGGTTGTTAAATGCAATGCGCTGTTCATAGAGCCTGTCCAGCCACTCAGGGTTTCTATCGATAAAAAAATAGGAAACAAAGCCTTTTTGATTCACCAGTGCTATCTCCAGATCGGAGGTCACCTCAAGCGCTGCGGTATTTTTTTCAATAATTCCCGCAACCATGGCATCCATCTGATAAGTATACCATATCATGACGGCACCACCCAAAAATGTTATTAAAACCAGGCATCCAAGCGTGATAAACACTCTTTTCCGCAAACCGATATATTGCCACCATTTCATTAG
>JAOZOL010000519.1 GCA_029933295.1 Desulfobacterales bacterium
CAAGGAGCAAACAAACTGTTTTCACGGGTTATATTCCAAATGCGGTTACCCTGAGAAAATACGGTTACCCTTTGAAACAGGTGGTACAGTCTTGATTTTAAATAAAAATTTTTATAGCCTCTGGCAAAAGGTAAGAGCGATTCAAAAACAGATGCGTTAATACTGACGGAAGACGGTACTTTTATTACCTGAATTTTGCACGAGCCTCCGGCTCGCCCTTCGGGTGAAAATTGATAAGAAAAAATATTATAATTCTTCACAACGCCTTTATTTTCAATTGATAAAAAAGTTCTTATCAATTTTCATGCAAAATTCAGGTATTAACAAAGAGGCAAATAAGGCAAAATGACCGGTAAGGACAATGCAACAATTTCCTGCAGCGGTGTTATACTTGCTGGAGGATTAAATAAACGATTTTCCGGCAGGCGTAAAGCGTTTTTAACTATTGGAGAGCGCCGGATCATTGATGATATTTTTGATGTGTTTACTTCTGTTTTTGAGGAAATAATTCTTGTGACAAATAATCCCATGGACTATCTTGAATGGGATGTGAACATCGTCACCGATGTTTATCCTGCGCGGAGTTCTTTAACCGGTATCCATACGGGGCTGTTTTACGCCGGCCATCCGTATATATTTGTGACCGCTTGTGATACACCTTTTTTGAAAAGAGCACTTGTGGAAACCATTGTACAAAATATCGAACCGGGTGATGCGGTGGTGATTCCCGAAACCTCGGGCGGCACGGAGCAGTTGTGCGCTGCATATTCTAAAACATGTTTATCCCTTATGGAAAGGCAGATTAAAGAGAAACAGTTTCAAATTAAAAAAATGTTTAGAAAAATCCGGGTAAAAAAAATTCCGGAAAATGTATTGAGAAATATTGACCCGGAACTCATGTCGTTTTTTAACATTAATACCGAAGAAGATCTTAGCTTCGCAAGAAAACTGAAAGCGAACAATTTTGGCTAAATAGTGATTGAACGGAAACTCGGTTGCATGATTTGTTGGGTTACGCCCTTTTTTTGTGTTGGTGAACATTTGGTTTTCGTATGTTGGATAGAAGCACGAAATCCAACATAACCCCTGGGGCTGCCCCAACCTACGAAAAAATGGAGTTTTCGTTCAGTGACTGAATAAAGTAAGGATACAAAAAATGGATGTGTCTTTGTATATTGACCGGATAAAACGTCATCCGGATTATGATAAGGTGGGGATGATTCTTACACACAACGGGGTTGTCCGGGGAACGTCCCGGGATGGTCGCCGGGTGAGCGGATTGACCGTTTCCGTTGATCATAAAAAGTTAAAACAGATTATAGACAGGGAAAAACAGTCGGCAGGCATTGTAGACATTCTTATTGAAATCGCAGAAGATAAGCCGCTTTTGGTGGGCGATGATGTGATGGTGCTCGTTGTGGCCGGTGACATACGTGATAATGTGATAACCGTGCTGGAACGGACATTAAATGCTGTCAAGCAGACTGTGACGAAAAAAACAGAAGATTTTATCTGATCTTATTTGACGGGCTCGTAAAAAAGTCCGTCTGCTGCGTTGCGCTCGCCGTGAAAGTCCTCAACGTACAAAAAGTACGCCTCGGCCTTTCCCGGATCGCGCGCCTTGCATACGGAGCTTTTTACGAGCCCGTCGGTAGTGTTTAATTTGGGTAGTAACTTTGCCTTTGTTTCAAATACGACAAAAATTTTGACTTCCAAATAACTCATTCATAATCATTTGAAATGATTG
>JAOZOL010000520.1 GCA_029933295.1 Desulfobacterales bacterium
TGCGCCTGGATGCGAATACCCGCCGAATATTCCCTTGACCAATGCTATTGCAATGATTAAGGCCGCTGAAAAATTTGGTTGATATATAACGGCGTCGTAAAAAGACCGTCTGCGGCGTTGCACTCATTGTGAAAGAGCTCAACGTACAAAAAGTACGCCTTCGCACTTTCCCAACTCGTGCGCCTTGCATACGGAGCTTTTTACGACGCCGTCAAGATTGATATATAATGCTGTTGACCATCAATTCCGTTGAGGGAGATCGTCATGAATAAGACAGATATTCTTACAGTCCTTGAACAAAGTGTGTTGGCTAAAAATCCCGAAGAAACCGAGCAAGCATTACAGGAGGCAAAAAAGAAAAAGTGTCCGGCAGACGATATCTTAAATGCCCTGACAGCCGGCATTGAAAAAGCCCGCCAGATGCTTAAAGGCGATGAATTTTCGATTCCTGATTTTTTGCTTGCCATAGATGCTTTCCGGACAGGGGTGGATTTTTTGAAAAATGATTTATCTTTTTCTGACCTGAAAAAGGGAAAGCAGCAGATCGTTATCGGGGTGGCGGACGGGGATGTGCATGACCTGGGCAAGAATATTGTGGCTGCTGTGCTGGATGCGTCCGGCTACAGGGTGCATGACCTGGGCAAAAATGTTTCCAATGAAGTTTTTTTAGAAAAACTGGAATCGACAAAAGCGGACGTTCTGGCGTTATCCACCATGATGTCAACCCCCATAGACAATATGGCGGAATTGATCCGGATGGTAAAAAAAATGTTTCCAAAAACTGCAGTGCTTGTGGGCGGCGCACCGTTTGATGAGGCTCTCGCCCATCAGATCGGAGCGGACGGGTATGCGGAAAACGCGACCCTGGTGCCTGAAGAGACAAAAAAAATCCTTTCAGATCTTTTGAGTTGATCCCAGGCAGATGATTAATATCAGCCATATTGATTTAAAGCTTCAAAAAGCCCCGGAAGAGCTGTTTCCACAAGTGTGCGAGCAGATGGGATATTCATCGGATTCCGTTTCCGAAGAGATACGTTCAAAAATAACAGATATTATCGAAAAAGGGCTTACGGCCATACAACCCGATTTTATCATCCGCACAACACCCATAACCGGATGGGAAAATGAAAGGATTGATTCCGAACCTGTCATCATAGAAAGTAAGAAGTGGGCAAAGCTTTTAAAGAAAATGGAATCCCCGGAAATTCTATGCTGTTTTATTGTTACCCTGGGCAAACAGATTGATATTATCAATGAAGAGTTAAGCAAAAAAAATTTATTTGATCCGTTTGTTTTAGATGCTTTTGGCTCGGTGATGGTGGAAAAGGCCGCAGACTGCCTGGAAGCAATCATAGGGATGGAATTTAAGAAAAACAGGTATGAATGCAGCCGCCGGTTCAGTCCGGGGTACTGCGATTGGGAGCTCAAATCCGGACAGGAAACCCTTTGCCGGTTTCTGGATCCGAAAAAAATCGGAGTGCAATGCATGGCTACGGGAACAATGATACCGGTTAAATCAGTGTCTGCGGCCATGGTGGTGGCAAGGCATGTGCCGTGGAAAGTCCCCTGTCGTTTTTGTAATGAAATAAAATGTCCGTACCGACGGGAGAATAAGGAGTAGCATGGCGGGGATTATCGGCCATATGGCCATTTTTTACCGCCGGCAAAAAGATCCTGAAAAAAGAAAAATTACAATTCCAAAACGGTGACGAAGATGTTGAGCTTTTACTATTTTATGGG
>JAOZOL010000521.1 GCA_029933295.1 Desulfobacterales bacterium
TGCCGAAGGGATTGTTAAGCGCCATACTGAAGCAGGCTGGCATAAAGGAGTAATGACAATGTTAACGTATCCTGCACATATCGTAAAAGATGACGATACCTACCTGGTCAGCTTCCCTGACTTGGAAAATGTTTTCACTTATGGTTCGTCGATCGAGGAAGCGCTCTCAAATGCAGAGGAGGCGTTAAACGGGTGTCTGGAATCTGATTTCGAGCGTAATTTTGCTATTCCAGATCCTTCATTAGGTGACAGTCCGGAAGTTTACCAGATTGCTGTTGCCCCCAATATTTCCGTGGCAATTATGTTACGTAAGCTTCGTGCTGATCGCTCGCAAATTGAGATAGCTCGAAAGCTTCACATTTCTTACCAAGTATACCAGCGTCTTGAAAATCCGCGGGGGGGTAATGGGGGACGTTGGCACTTTTGTTACTTTATAAACCGGAAAATGGGGGATATAGCTGCGAAGTTGGGTTTTTCTGATATCATACCCTCCTAAATCTGAATTGCAGGGATAAATGTGGTTCAACTTACATGTGGGATGTGATAAAATAAGATCATGACTGAAATCAGTAATCCGCATGACAAATTTTTCAAAGAGGTGCTCCATCGATGAGAGGTTGCAGTAGGCTTTTTGTGGGATTATCTTCCCAAGGGTGTATTTTCATGTCTGGATGAGGAGAGTATCTATTTGAGGAAGGACTCCTTTGTCAGAAATCAGAGGACGGTTTATGAAGTATGGAGAGAAAGGTTGATAATTTAATGATTTCAAAATTCCCATAATTGCTCAATTTGAGCAAATGTTTGTCCCCAGTGACCAGGAATTCCGCTCCAGCCTTTAGGGCGCATTCTAATATACGATTATCCGGGTCATCCGATACCACCTTTAGCCAAGGCGTGGTTTTGAAGACGGTTGCCACATTGCTGATGGACGTGATCAACTGAGCAATTTTTTGTTTCTCCCAACCGAACTTCTCATCTAATTTCCGGGCCAATTCCGTAAGGATTGCAACAGAGGTGCAAAGCTCGAAATCGCCATCGATGGCGTGAAGATAGGTTTTTTCAGCATTACCGCCGGGTATGACGAAGGCGGAGATGTAGATGTTGGTGTCAAAGACGATTTTCAAAATCAGCGTCCTTCGAAAACCAGTTTTTCAACATCAGATTCTGTAAAAACCCCTTTTTTTTGGGCCAAAGCTGTGCCGTATGTTTGAAGTTCTTGAAACTCCTCTTTCAGATTTTGTCTCTTGTAAGCCAGAAACATTTCTCTGAAAAGCACGCTCCTGTTTTTTGCCAGTCTCTTAGCCAGCTTGTCATATTCTTCAGCCATGTCCTGTGGCATGGAGATTGTCACGGCCGCACGCGTTTTCATTGTTTTCACGGGAATACCTCCAGGATAGTATGACAAGATCATACAGACCTTGACGTGATTGGTCAAGAGAAATTTTTCAAGAATGTGCAGGAATGGGGGGCGTTGTTACCTTGTGGACTTATGATCCGCAGATTACAGGGATAACAGCGGTTAGGAACGGGAGATAAATAAGTTGAACAAAAATTAACAGGATTTTTTGTTGTATTCAAGACACGAGGAGCGAGCATAACTGGTTATGTGATCGACGAGCAACGAAGAAAACGGCAAAAAAGACATTAATTTGTTCAAGTTATTTATTGTACGTTCCTTAGTTGTTTCGCGCAAAGACGCAGAGGCGCTAAGATAAAGAAATAGAGTACTGAAAA